>CANJKM010000001.1 GCA_947474805.1 Caulobacterales bacterium
AGTTCAAGATCAGCGTGAAGGCGTCCGACCCCTTCCTCACCGCCGCCGCCTATCAGCAGCTGGCCGAGGCCATCGACTGCCCCCTGCACCTGGGCGTCACCGAGGCCGGGGCCCTGCGCACCGGCACGGTCAAGTCGGCCATCGGCATGGGCGCCCTGCTCTGGGCCGGGATCGGCGACACCATCCGCGTCTCGCTCGCCGCCGATCCAGTCGAGGAGATCAAAGTCGGCTTCGATATCCTCAAATCGCTCGGCCTGCGCCATCGCGGCGTCAACATCATCGCCTGCCCCTCCTGCGCCCGTCAGGGCTTCAACGTCATCGAGACGGTGCAGAAGCTGGAAGAGCGCCTGGCCAGGGTCTCCACCCCCATCTCGCTGTCGATCATCGGCTGCGTGGTCAACGGCCCTGGCGAGGCCCTGATGACCGACGTGGGCTTCACCGGCGGCGGCAAGGGCGCGGGCATGGTCTATATGGCCGGCAAGCCCGACCATAAGCTCGACAACGCCGACATGGTCGAGCACATCGCCGAACTGGTGGAGAAGAAGGCGGCCGAGATCGAGGCCGCCAAGGCCGCCGAAACCACGTCCGTCGCCGCCGAGTAGTTGCGGCGCGGCTCAGGCCGCTCTAGCAAGCGCCCATGCATCTGCCCCAGGCCCGCCTCGACCAGCTTCTCGACCGTTTCCACGAGATCGAAGCCCGCATGGGCGCGGCCTCCGACGGGACCGAGATCGTCAAGCTCGCCAAGGAGCATTCCGAGCTGAAGCCGGTGGCCGAGGCCATCTCCAACCTGTCCAAGGCCCGGACCGAGCGCGCCGAGCTGGAGGAGATGGCCGCCGGCGGCGACCCCGAAATGGCCGGCATGGCCAAGGACGAGCTTCGCCTGCTCGAGGACAAGCTGCCCGAGATGGAGCGTGGGGTGGCCCTGCTGCTCGCGCCCAAGGACAAGGACGAGCACGCCTCGGCCATCCTGGAGGTCCGCGCCGGCACCGGCGGCGACGAGGCGGCCCTTTTCGCCGGCGATCTCTTCCGCATGTACAGCCGCTATGCCCAGAACCAGGGCTGGCGGGTCGAGGTCCAGGACGCCTCCGAGGGCGAAATGGGCGGCTATAAGGAAATCATCGCCTCGGTCACCGGCGACGGCGTCTTCGGCAAGCTGAAGTTCGAGAGCGGCGTCCACCGGGTCCAGCGCGTGCCGGCCACCGAAGCCCAGGGCCGCATCCACACCTCGGCCGCGACCGTCGCGGTCCTGCCCGAGGTCGAGGACGTCGATATCGTCATCAACGACGCCGACATCCGCATCGACACCTTCCGCTCCCAGGGCGCCGGCGGCCAGCACGTCAACACCACCGACAGCGCCGTGCGCATCACCCACTTGCCGACCGGCGTGGTGGTGACCTCTTCGCAGAAGAACCAGCACGAGAACAAGCGCAAGGCGATGCTGAACCTGAAGGCGCGCCTCTACGACATGCAGCGCCAGGCGCTCGACGACGCCCGCTCCGACGCGCGCAAGAGCCAGGTCGGCTCGGGCGACCGCTCCGAGCGCATCCGCACCTACAACTTCCCGCAAGGAAGGGTGTCGGACCACCGGATCAACCTGACCCTCTACAACCTGCCCAAGGTGATGGAGGGCGAGGGCCTGGACGAACTGATCGACGCCCTGATCGCCGACGACCAGGCCCAGCGGCTGGCCACGCTGGAAGACAGCTTCGGTTAGGGGCGTCCCTTTCCGCCGCCCGTGTATATTGGGGCCATGCATGGCCGCATCGCCGCCCTCTATCGCCACCCCGTCAAGGGGTTCACGCCCGAGCCGCTGACGCGCGTGCGGCTGGAGGCCGGCGGCTTCTTCCCGGCCGACAGGATGTTCGCTCTGGAGAACGGCCCCTCGGGCTTTGACGAGACCGATCCGCGCCACGTCTCGAAGTTCGCCTTCGCGGTCCTGGCCACCCTGCCGCAACTGGTGAAGGCCAAGACCTGGTTCGACGAGGGCAAGGGCGTGCTGCACGTCTCCGCCGACGGCGGCCGCCACGCCGCCCTTCCCCTTTCGACCGCGCAAGGGCGCCAGGCCTTCGCCGACTGGGTCGAGGGCTTTCTCGGCAAGGATATCGTCGACGGCCCGCTGAAGCTCCGGTTGGCGCCCGGCCACCGCTTCACCGACCACGCCCAGGGCCATGTCTCGCTGATCAACCTCGCCAGCCTGCGCGAGCTGGAGGCGCGGATCGGCGTCACGGTCGATCCCCTGCGCTTTCGGGCCAATCTCCATGTCGACGGCTGGCCGGCCTGGGCGGAGCTCGATCTCGCCAAGGGTCATCTGATGGCCGCCGGCCCGGCGCGGCTCAAGGGTTTCCGCCGCACCATCCGCTGCATCGCCACCCACGCTGACCCGGAGACCGGCGAGCGCGACATCGACCTCTGCGGCGCCCTGATGGCCCACTACGGCCACGCCTATTTCGGCGTCTATCTGAACGTCGCCGAGGGCGGCGAGATCGTCGTCGGCGATTCGGCCCTGACCGAATACGAGCCGACCTCCGAGCTCAACCTTGCCCCGGCCCCCAAGCCGGGCCAGTAAGCGTTGGCATGACCGACACCCTGCTCACCGCCTGGACCGGCGCCCGCGACCGCCTGAAGGCGGCCCAGATCGACAGCCCGGTGATCGACGCCCGCATCCTGGTCGAAGCCGCCTGCGCCGCGACCCGCACCGACATCATCACCGACCCCTACCGCGCGGTGACGCCAGAGCAGATGGCGACCCTGACCGGCTATCTGGAGCGGCGCGAACGGCGCGAGCCCGTGGCCCGGATCATCGGCCGCAAGGGCTTCTGGAAGATCATGCTGAACGTTGATTCCAACGTGCTGATCCCCCGCCCCGACACCGAGGTGGTGGTGGACATGGCGCTGAAGTCGACCGGCGAGGCCGACGCCCTGCGGGTGCTGGATCTCGGCGTCGGCTCGGGCGCCATCATCCTCTCCATTCTGGCCGAGCGCCCCAACGCCCACGGGCTGGGCGTCGACGTCTCCTCAGAGGCCCTGGCGGTGGCGCGCGAGAACGCCTCCCAGCTCGGCCTTGAGGGGCGGCTCGCCCTACTGCGCGGCGACTGGACCTATGGCCTGGCCGACGCCGAGTTCGACGTGGTGGTCTCCAACCCGCCCTATATCGCTTCGGACGAGATCGAGACGCTCGAACCGGAAGTGAAACACCACGAGCCCCGCCTGGCGCTCGACGGCGGCCCGGACGGGCTCGACGCCTACCGCCTGCTCGCGCCGGAGATCCTGCGGGTGCTGAAACCCGGCGGCCTCTTCCTGGTCGAGATCGGCTGGACCCAGTCGGAGGACGTCATGGCCCTGTTCAAGGCGGCCGGCGCCGCGAGCGTCGTGACGGTCAAGGATCTGTCGGACCGCGACCGCGTCGTCATGGGCCGAAGAAACCCCTTGGAAAGCTGAGTCCTATTCGCTAGACCAAGGCTGTCTCCACCTAAATTCGCTGGTGTGGTCGCAGGCCTCCGCGGGCCCCGCGCCGCCGGCGTCAGGCGAAGCCAAGGTTTGTTTGGCCCGCCGATGGAGACAAAAACCAACGGCCTTGACGACCTGCAGCCCCGACGGGGCCGCCGCCAAGCCCAGGGGCAGCCCTCGCGGACCGGTACCGAACGATGAGAGATTTCAAGGGCATGAAGCGGCAACGCGGCCGCAACCGCAGCGGCGGTGGCGGAGGCAACGGCGGCGGGGGGGGCAAACAGCCCCACAACGTCAACCGCGCCTTCGATTCCAACGGGCCCGACAACGTCAAGATTCGCGGCCACGCCCAGCACGTCTACGAAAAGTACCAGCAGCTCGCCCGCGACGCCTCGGCCTCGTCGGACCGGGTCCTGGCCGAGAACTATCTCCAGCACGCCGAGCACTATTTCCGCCTGCTGCGCCAGCTGCAGCCCCAGCGTCCGCCCGCGGAGATCATGGGCCGCGACGCCTTCGCCTCGGGCTATGACATCGATTTCGAGGACGAGAGCGCGCTCGAATACGATCCCAACCAGCCTTCCCCGCCGCCGGCCGAACCGGCCGCCGAGGCGCCCGCCGAAGCCGGCCAGGGCGAGGGCCAGCCGAACCAGAACAATCAGAACGGCGACTATCGCCAGGACCGTCCGCGCGACCGCGACTTCCAGCGCGATCGCGACCGTCCCCAGGGCGGCAATTTCAATCGCGACCGTGATCGCGACCGTCCCCGCGACGACCGCCCCCGTGACGACCGTCCTCGCGATGATCGGCCCCGCGACGACCGTCCCCGTGACGACCGCCCGCGTGAGGATCGTCCGCCGCGCGAGGACCGCCCTCAGCGCGACCGCGACTTCAACCGCGACCGTGACCGCAACCGCGACGACCGCCCCCGCGAGGATCGGCCGCCGCGCGAGGAGCGCCCCGCCGTCGCCGCCGAATCCGCTCCGGAATCCTCGGCCCAGCCCGCCAGCATGCTGCGCTCGCAGGACGGCGAGGTCAGCCACGCCCCGGCCTTCCTCAGCGCCCCCTCGGCGGCCCCTCCGGCCGACGGCGAGGTCAAGAAGGCCCGCGGCCGTCCGCGCAAGAAGCCGGCCGAGTCCGAGGCGGCTTCCGAGGACTAGTCGGGCCCAGCCCCAGAGCACGATGCGATCAGACGGAACCGTCTGATCGTTGAATCGCGCTCTAACTTCAGAAGTGTAGAGCCGGATTCAGGCTTCGAGAGAAGCCATCCGGCTCTAATCTGGATCGACGGGGCGCCAGCCCCGTCGCTTCAACACCATGAGATAATAGGCCGCGCCCGCGCCCAGCACGGCGGCGCTGGCGATCAGGCTCGTGCGGCCCGCCTCCGGGTCGAGCGCGTCGGCGCCGATCACCACCGCCAGCGCCAGCAGCGCAGCGATCGGCGGCAGGGGGAAGAGCGGCATCTTCCAGCGTCCCTCCCGCGCCCCGGCCGTGCGCCCCCGCGCCAGCGCCGCCGCGCAGAGGGCGACATAGATCAGGGTCAGCCCGGTCCCCGTCACCACCAGCAAGAGGTCGAGCGGCGCGCAGGAGACGGCGGCGGCGAGCCCGCCCGAGACCAGTGTGGCGATCCAGGGCGAGCCCCAGCGGGTATGGGTGCGCGACAGGGCCCGGTCGAGCGGCGGCGCGAAGGCCCCGTCGCGGCCCATGGCGTAGAGCTGGCGCGCGGTCAGCAGCACGCCGGCGATGACGGCGTTGACGATGGCCAGGGCCACCCCCGCGCTGATCGCCGCCGAGACGGCGCCGCCGGCCCGCGCGCTCATGAAGGCCGGCAGCATGCCTTCGCCGGCGCGGAACAGGCCGCCGAGGTCGGGCGCACCGACCAGCAGGGCGACGATGGGGATCAGCTCGGCGGTGACCGCCAGGCCCAGGGTGGTCAGCACCACCCGCGCGATCCGCTCGTGCGGGCCCTCCACCTCCTCGCTGAAATAGACGGCGGCGCCATAGCCGTCATAGGCGAAGACGGCGACCGTCACGGCCAGGCCGATCGCCGCCATGGGCGCGGCGGTCACCCCCGCGCCGGCCAGCATCACCGGGTGCAGCAGGATCTCGGAGAGCGGCCGGGCCGGGTGGCTGAAGCCGAGCACGGACAGCGCGACCAGGGCCCCCAGCTCGACCATCAGGAAGGCGCCGGTGATCCAGGCGTTGGTCCGGATGTTGAGCACGCCGAGCAGCGTCGCCGCCCCGATCACACCGAGCGCGGTCAGCCGGGGGTCGAGGCTCGGCAGCAGGGGCTCAAGATAGGTGGCGGTCCCGAGCGCCAGCACGGCGCAGATGGCGACGGAGTTGAACAGGTTCAGCCCCAGCACCATGAAGCCGGGCAGGGGACCGAGCGTGCGACCGACCATCACATATTCGCCGCCCGCGTGCGGATAGGCCGAGGCCAGCTCGGCATAGACCGCCGCCATCGCCAGCCCCACCACGGCGGCGAGCAGCATGGCCCAGACCGCGCCCGATCCGGCGGCCGCGATCACTCCGGGCGCGATGATGAAGACCGAGGCCGCGGGCGTGGTCGCAGACAGGGTGAGAAACAGCGCCCCCGTCCCCTTCATGCTGCGCTCGAGCGGGCGGACGGTCGGGCGGATCAAGCGGGTCTCCTGAAGCGTTGCAGGAGGATAGGGACTTTTTTCCCATCGTCATCCTCCGGCAGGCCCCGGGTCCAGCCATAGGCTGGCCCGAGGACAGGCTACGCGGACCGGGGGACCCAAGCGACATCCCAGCTTCGGCCGCCCTGGCTTGGGTGGCCCGATCAAGTCGGGCCATGACGGCTTTGGAAAACCTAGGACGCGAGCGCGTAGCCCGCGGACCGCACCGTTCGCACCGGATCGCCCGGCGCCGCCGCCATCAGCGCCTTGCGAAGGCGGCCGATGTGCACGTCCACCGTCCGCGCCTCGACATAGATGTCCGAGCCCCAGACCGCGTCCAAGAGCTGCTCGCGGCTGAACACCCGGCCCGGGTGCTGCATCAGATGCTCCAGCAGCCGGTATTCGGTCGGCCCCAGATGGATGTCGACATCCCCCCGCCGCACCCGGTGGGCGGTGCGGTCGATCACGATGTCGCCGTGCTCCAGCCGCTCCTCGGATAGGCCCGGCCGGATCCGGCGCAGCACCGCCCGGATGCGGGCCGTCAGCTCGGGCATGGCGAAGGGCTTGGTCAGATAATCGTCGGCGCCCATGTCGAGCCCGCGCACCCGGTCGCTCTCCTCGCCGCGCGCGGTCAGCATGACGATAGGCAGGTTGCGGGTCTTGGCCCCGCCGCGCAGGCGCCGGCAGACCTCGATCCCGGAGATTTTCGGCAGCATCCAGTCGAGCACGAGGAGATCCGGCTGGCGCTCGTCGACCATCACCATGGCCTCGTCACCGTCGGTGGCGACCGCGACGGTGTAGCCGGACTTCTCGAGATTATACTGCAGCAGGGCGGCCAGGGCTTCGTCATCCTCGGCCACGACGACATAGGCGCCCTTCATGCGCCTGAACCCTTGGGCCGCTCGCCTTCCAGCTCATCGCCGGTGACCTCGTGATAGAGGATCTCCGAGACGGTGGTGGCGTAGTCGCCGATCCGCTCCAGGTTCTTGGCCACGAACAGCAGGTGGGCGGCCGCCTGGATCGTGCGCGGGTCGCTCATCATATAGGTCAGAAGCTCGCGGAACAGGCTCTCGTAATGCTCGTCGACCTCCTGGTCGGCGGCCCAGATCTGCCTCGCACGGTCCAGGTCGGCGGCGGCGTAGGCGTCGAGCGATTGCTTCAGCCGCGTCCCCACCAGCCTGCCCATCCGGTCGATCGAGCGGGTCATGGGGGTGATCGGGTCGCTCTCGGCGATGACCAGGGCGCGTTTGGCGATGTTCTTGGCGTAGTCGCCGGCCCGCTCCAGGGCCAGGCTCAGCTTCAGCGCCCCGACCGTGCGGCGCAGGTCCTGGGCGACCGGCTGGCGCAAGGCGATCATCCGCACCGCCTCGCGCTCGATCTCGCTCTGCAGGATGTCCAGCTTGCGGTCGCGCTCGATCACCTGCTGGGCCAGGCGCACGTCGCGCTTGGCCACGGCGGCGACGGCGTCGGCCAGTTGCGCCTCGACCAGGCCGCCCATGCGAGCGATCTCGGCCTTCAACCGCTCCAGCTCTTCGCCGAAGAATTTGAGGGTGTGCTCGTTCATGACCCCAACCTTGTCGGCCCGCGTTTATCGCGAGCCCATGACGCTTTTGCGAAGGTTATGCTTGGGCCGCCGGCAGCGCGACGGTGAACACCGAGCCCAGCCCCGGCGCGCTTTCCACAGTCAGCGCCCCGCGGTGGCGGTTGACGATGTGCTTGACGATGGCGAGCCCCAGGCCCGTGCCGCCGCGCTCGACGCTCTTCTGGCCCTCGACCCGATAGAAGCGCTCGGTCAGACGGGGCAGGCTGGTCCGCTCCATGCCGACGCCATTGTCTGCGACCTCCAGCCCGACATAGAGCTGGCCGGGCTCCAGCTCTGGTGTGATCAGGGCGAGGCGTCCACCGCCGTTGGCTGTGGTGCGCGGGCTCGCCGGGTCGGACGCCATCAGGGCGTCCAGAGGGCCGGGGCCCAGCACGCGAATGCGCACCGCACCGCCCTCGGGCGCGTATTTCAGTCCGTTCTCGATCAGGTTTTGGGCCACCTGGATCAGCTGGTCGCGCGAGCCCTGGGCGGGCCCGGGTCCGTGCTTCTCCAGCTTCACCGTCACTTTGCGGCTGGCCGCTAGGGGCGCCAGAGCCTCGGCCACCTCGGTCGCCGCCTGGGCTAGGTCGTAATCGCCGGTGGGCGGCAGGTGCTCGTCGAGTTCGATCCGCGACAGGGCGAGGAGGTCGTCGACCAACCGGATCATCCGCGCCGCCTGACCGGCCATGATCAGCAGGAACCGCGCCCGCGCCGGGGCGTCATTCTTGGCCGGTCCCTGCAGGGTCTCGATGAAGCCGGCGATCGAGGCCAGCGGCGTTCTCAGTTCATGACTGGCGTTGGCCAGGAAGTCCGCCCGCATCCGGGCATTGCGCCGCGCGTCGGTCTCGTCGCGCATCAGCAGCAGGATGGTTCGCTCGGCGCCGGGGGTTGTGACCTGGGCCAGGGGGGTGGCGGTCACCCGCCAGATCCGCTCGCCCGATTCATAGACGACATTCTCCTCGATCCGGCCCCACAGCGCCGTCTCGACGGCCTCCAGCACCTCGGGTCGGCGCAGGCTGGCGGCCAGGGGGCCCCCGGTGCGGGGCATATTCAGCAGGGCGCGGGCGGCGGCGTTGGCCATGACCAGGCGCGGCGCCTGTCCGCTGTCGCCGGAGACCAGCATCAAGGGATCGGGCAGGGCCTCGACCACCGAGGCGAACGGCGGCGCGGCGGCGGTCTCGGCCGGCGTCGGTCGGGATTCGCGTCGAAAGAATCGGGGGAGCTCGATCATGGCCATCTGGTTCAATGATCAGCGAAATCATGACGCTTTTCCATCCGCTCCGCACTCAAGGTCGCGACTGAAGCTGGGGGTCCTTATAGGAAAACTGTACAGATTGTCGAGCGAAATGCCCCTATTTGAAGCCCCACAGAGCGATACATCGCCCGCAGGGGATTTACTTTGTCTAAAGCTAATCTAAAGACCGCACTCAGTTTTTCTGTAAGCCTCCTGGCCCTCGGCGCCGCTTCGGCCGCTTTCGCTCAGGACGCCAAGCCCTTCCAGGTCGCCGCCATCGAGAACCCGCAGGCGACCCCGGGCAGCATCCAGGAGATCGTGGTCACCGCTCGCCGCCGCACCGAAACCGTGCAGAGCGTCCCCGTGGGCATATCCGTCGTCAGCGGCGAGCAGATCGCCAACACCGGCAATAACAACATCGGCAAGTTGCAGCAGCTCGCCCCGACCCTGCAGTTCTACTCTTCCAACCCCCGCAACAGCGCCGCCAACATCCGCGGTCTCGGCGCGCCGTTCGGCCTGACCAACGACGGGATCGAGCAGGGCGTCGGCATCTATATCGACGACGTCTATTATTCGCGCGCCGCCTCCGCGGTGTTCGACTTCCTCGACGTCGACCGGATCGAGGTGCTGCGCGGGCCCCAAGGCACCCTCTACGGCAAGAACACCACCGCCGGCGCGATCAACATCACCACCAACCAGCCGACCTTCAACTTCGAGGCCCACGCCGAGGCGACCATCGGCAACCTGGAGTTCAAACAGGGCAAGGCCGCCGTATCCGGCCCGATCAGCGACACCCTGGCCGCGCGCCTGGCCATCTCCTCGACCAGCCGCCGCGGGACCATCTACAACCGCACCTCGGGGAACTGGATCAACGAGCAGGACAATATCGGCATCCGTGGCCAGCTGCTCTTCAAGCCCAACGACAAGCTCGATGTCACCCTGGCCGGCGACTACAACAAGCAGAACCCCGAGGGTTTCGCCCAGATCTACGCCCGCGTCGGCTCGAGCCAGCGGCCGCTGAACCGGCAGTTCGCGGCCCTCTCGGCGGCCCTCAACTACGCCCCGCCGAGCCTGAACGCCTTCGACCGCATCACCGATGTGGACGCCAGCCTCAACGCCGGCAACGTCACCGCCGGCGCCTCGGCCCGCATCCGCTACAAGACCGGTAACGGAACCCTCACCTCGGTCACCGCCTGGCGGAACTGGGATTGGAAGCCCGAGAACGACCGCGACTTCACCGGCCTGTCGGTCGTCGCCAAGTCGCAGAACCCGTCGCAGCAGAACCAGTACACCCAGGAGCTGCGCTACAACTATTCGGGCAAGTCGTTCGACGCCGTGCTCGGCGGCTTCTACTACTACCAGCGCATCGACACTCAGGGGACCGAAGCCCAGGGCTCGGCCGCCAGCCGCTGGAACATCACGCCCAGCAACGTCCTTTCGAACAATCCGGCGACCCTGAACGGACTGACCGCCCTCAACACCCAGTATCTGAAGAACACCTCGGCCGCCCTGTTCGGCCAGCTCAGCTGGCGGGTGACGGACGCCTTCACCATCCAGCCCGGCGCCCGGCTGAACTACGACAAGAAGGCCGGCCTCTACGAGCGCAAGGTCTTCAACGGCGCGGGCGCTCCGGTCCTGTTCGGGCCGACCGACGCCGTGACGGTGGCCCAGCTGGCCATCTACGCGCCGCAGCGCGTGACGCCGACCTTCAGCGACTGGAATTTCAGCTACGACCTGACGGCCAGCTACAAGATCAACTCCGAGATCCTCGCCTACGCGACCTACGCCAAGACCTTCAAGTCGGGCGGGATCAACCAGAACGGCGTCCCGGCCGACGCCAACAACGTGCCGATCCTGGCCGCCGGCACGGTCAAGCCCGAAGGCGTCAATCACTTCGAGGGCGGCCTGAAGACCCAGTTCTGGGCCCGCCGCGCCACCCTCAACATCTCGGCCTTCCACACCGACATCAAGAACTTCCAGGCCAATGTGAACAACGGCCAGTTCGGCGTTCTGCGCGGCTATCTCGCCAGCGCCCAGAAGGTCCGCACCCAGGGCCTGGAGGCCGACTTCCTAATCCGGCCGAGCCAGCGGCTCAGCGCCTATCTCAACGGCGCCTACACCGACGCCAAGTACATCAAGTTCGTCGACGCCCCATGCCCGCTGGAGCTCGCGGGCGGCACGACCGTCGCCGCCGGCCAGACGCCGGGCGCCGCCGGAGTGCCGGGCGCGCTCAGCCCGGCCAACTGCGACGTCTCCGGCCAGCGCCTGCCCGGCGTGTCGAAATACTCCTTCTCCTACGGCTTCGAGGTCAACCAGCCGACCCGGCTGCTGGGCGAGGACGGCCAGCTCTACTTCGGCTTCGACGGCAACTACCGCTCGCGTTGGTCGTCCAATCCCTCGCCGTCCCGCTACACCTGGGTCGGCGCCTTTGCGGTGGCCAACTTCCGCGCCGGCTTCCGCGTGCCGGGCGGGGTGGACGTCTCCGGCTGGGTCCGCAACGCCTTCGACCGAAACTATTACGAGCTGCTGGTCGTCGGGCCAGGCAACACCGGCCTGATCGCCGGCCAGCCCGCTGATCCGCGCACCTACGGCGTCACGATCAAGGCCAGCTTCTAATCCCGAACTCCTCCCCGAAAGACCGGCGGCCCACGATGGAGAGCTTCTTCCTGTTCACCTTCGTGGGCTTCCTGGCCCAACTGGTCGACGGCGCCCTGGGCATGGCCTACGGCATCATCTCCTCGACCGTGCTTCTCTCCTTCGGCGTGCCGCCGGCCATGGCCTCGGCCAGCGTGCACGCCGCCGAGGTCTTCACCACCGCCGCCTCGGCCGGCTCGCACGCGGTCCACAGCAATGTGAACTGGAAGCTGTTCATTCCCCTCGCCGCGGCGGGCTCGGTCGGGGGCGCGCTGGGCGCCTTCGTTCTGACCTCGGTCGACGGCGACCGGCTCAAGCCCTTCATCGCCGGCTATCTGGCCCTGATGGGCGCCCTGATCCTCTACCGCGCCTGGAAGGCGACCTCGCCCAAGCCCTTCCCGATCAGATTGACCGGCCCGCTCGGCGCGGCCGGCGGTTTCCTCGACGCGGTTGGCGGCGGCGGCTGGGGTCCGACCGTCACCAGCGCCATGGTCTCGACGGGCGAGGACCCGCGCATCAGCATCGGCACCGCCAACACCGCCGAATTCTTCGTAACCGCCACCATCTCGGCCACCTTCCTGGCCACCCTGCTGACCGGGCATTGGCAGCAGGCCGTGGGTTTCCAGGCCCAGGCGGGCGCCGTAGCGGGGCTGATCGTCGGCGGCGTCCTGGCCGCGCCGCTTGCCGGATATGCGGTCAAGATCGCCCCGCGCAAACACCTGACCTACACGGTCGGAGCCATCGTTCTGGTGCTCGCGGCCTATCAGACGGCCAAGCTTCTTCACCTGATCTAGGAACCGCAGCCAAGCTTGGGTGTTGTGGTGGTGCAAGACCACACCCGGGACATGACCATGAAGCTGCGCACCTCTCTTTGCGTCCTCGCCGCCGCCGCCCTTTCGCTGGCCGCCTGCGACAAGACCAACGACCAGTTGAAGAACTCGACCGAGAACGTCTCCAACAGCGCGGAGACCGCGATCGACGACGCCTCCAACGCGGCCAAGTCGGCGGTCGCCGACCTGCAGGACAGCGCCGACAACGCCGTCGACAAGGCCGCCCCCAAGGTCGGCGCCGCCGCCCGAAAGGCCGGCGCGGCGATCAACAATCTGGCCGACAAGACCGGCGCCGCCGTGATCAAGGCCGGCGAGGCGGTCGAGCGGGCCGGCGACAAGGTGGCCGACAAGACGGCGTCGACCACCAAGTCTTCCGATGGCAAGACCGTCACCACCACGACCGTCACCACCACCGAGAAGCGCAACTAGCCGGTTTCCCCCCGGGGTTTCCCGATTGTGATCCCGCCGTCCGGCCAAACCTGAGCTAAAGGTCGGCCGTGGTTCGGATCATGACCTACAATGTGCACAGCTGCGTCGGCGCCGACCGGCGCTGCGACGTCGCGCGCGTCGCCGCCGTGATCGCCCACGAAAAGCCCGACATCGTCGCCCTTCAGGAGCTCGATGTCGGCCGCTCCCGCACCGGAGGCGTCGATCAGGCCCACCAGATCGCCGCCCGCCTGGGCATGGGCTTCTACTTCCACCCCACCGTCCAGGTGGCCGAGGAGCGCTATGGCGACGCCCTCCTGACCGCCCTGCCGATGACGGTGGTCCGCAGCGCGCCCCTGCCGACCCTGAAACGAGTCAGGGGACTGGAGCCGCGCGGGGCGATCTGGGCCAGGATCGACTGCGAGGGCGGGGCGCTGAATGTGCTCAACACCCACCTCGGTCTCGTGCCGTTGGAGCAGAAGGGTCAGACCGCCTGCCTCCTGGGCAAGGACTGGCTGGCTCACCCCGACTGCACCGACCCGGTGCTGATGCTCGGCGATTTCAACGCCACCTCCCGCTACGCCTGCTATGGCCAGCTCACCGGCCGCCTGCGCGACGCCCAGCGGGCGCTCCAGCAACAGCAAGGCCGGGCGGGCCGCGCCATCCCGACCTTCCCCTCGCGCTTCCCGGTGCTGCGCATCGACCATGTCTTCGTCTCGAAGGGGATCGAGGTCCTCGACGTCCGCGTCCCCGACGGCCCCCAGGCGAGGGCCGCTTCGGATCACCTGCCGCTGGTGGTGGATATCCGGCTCAAGTGAGGTCGTACTTCCGCGCCGCGTCCCGGATGACCTCCAGCGTCTGGTCCCACAGGCCAAGCCCCTCGAGTCCGTCCAGTCGGTGGAACGCCGCCTCGGCCGCGTCGTCGCCAGGCCGGGGCTCGCCCGAGCGCCAGTTGGCCGCATAGTCGATCAGCACGTAATGCGCGCCCGGAAACAGGCCGTCGACCACCGCGACCAGCCCCAGGATGTCGGCCTCGACCCCGGTCTCCTCCCTCAGTTCGCGCAGAGCGGCGGCCTCGATCCGCTCGCCCGGTTCGATCCGGCCGCCCGGCAGGCTCCACTGGCCCTGCATCGGCGGCTTGCCGCGCCGGATCAGCAGCACCTCAGAGCCTTTGAAACAGACGACGCCGACGGCGGGGACAGGTTGCATGGGAAAGGATGTTAACCGGCCCGCGTCAGACTGGCGCCCCTAATCTACAGCCTGGACCCGCGCCATGCCCGTCGACATCAAGCCGCTCACCGCTCTGCGCTTCCTCGCCGCCATGTGGGTGGTCGCCTTCCACTACTGGCCGCACCTGGCCGGTTTCGGCGTGCCGACCTTCGTGTCCAAGGGCTATCTCGGGGTCGAGTGCTTCTTCGTCCTCTCGGGCTTCATCCTCAGCCACGTCTATCTTGATGGTCTCGGCCAGGGACGCTTCCACTACGGAAAGTTCCTCTGGGCGCGGCTCGCCAGGGTCTATCCGCTGCATCTGGCCACCCTGATCGGCGTCGGCGTCCTGGCCTTCGTCGCCGGGGCCGCGGGCATCGTCATGGACCACGAGATCGCGCCCTTGAAGCTGCTCCCGGCCAACCTCGCCCTGATCCACGCCTGGGGCGTCACCGACTCCACCGGCTGGAACCACCCCTCCTGGTCTATCTCGGCCGAGTGGTTCGCCTATCTGACCTTCCCCCTGTTCGGCTGGGTCGCCTGGCGCCTGCGCGAGCGGCCGGGCGTCGCCGTGGCCGCCGCCGTGGCCCTGCTGCTCACCCTCTATATCGGCTTCCAGCGCGCGACCGACTTCCCCCTGACCCTGGCCACCTACGCCTGGGGCGCGCTGCGGATCGTTCCATGCTTCGCCTATGGCGTGGCCCTGAACCTGCTCTGGCGGAAGAACCGCATCGACAGCGCCGGCATGGCCAAGCTGGGCGTCGCCGCCTTCGCCCTGCTGATCCTCGGCTTCGCGGCAACGGGCGGTCCGGACGCGGCCCTGACCGTCTCCTTCGGCGGGCTGATCCTCTGCCTCGCCTCCCTGACCTCGAACGGCTCCAAGCTGTTCTCGGGCAAGCTCGGCGTCTATCTCGGCGAGGTCTCCTACGCCGTCTACATCGTCTGCTTCCCCTGGGAGCTGGTGGCCATGAACGCGGCCCGCAAGGTGCTGGGGGTCGAGGACGCCCTGCCGCTGCCGGTCTGGCTGGCCGTCGTCGCCGGCGTCATCCCCGTCGCCATGCTGGCCCACCATCTGGTCGAGCGGCCCGCCCGCAACGCCATGCGCCGCTGGGCCGACATGGGCTTCCGCCGCAACACGCCGGCCGCCGAGGCGATCTGACTTCGGCTTATTGAATTTGGCGTCGGGGGCGTTCAAACACCCCCGATGAGCGACGACCTCTCCGGCATCTGCCCCGACCGCTTCGCGCCTGTGCGCGAGGCCATGGCCGACCAGTTCGCCCAGGGGCTGGAGCTTGGCGCCCGGTTCGCCTTCGCCATCGACGGCGAGGTGGTGATCGACCTCTGGGGCGGGTTCGCCGACCGGCATCGGACCCGGCCGTTCGACGCCCAGACCCTCGTCCCGGTCTTCTCGACCACCAAGGCCGTGGCCTCGATCCTGATCGCGCGCGCGGTCGACAACGGCCTGCTGGATTATGACCAACCGGTGTCAGACCTGTGGTCGGACTACGGCCAGGCCGGCAAAGAAGCTGTAACAGTCGCCCAGGCCCTGTCCCACCAGGACGGCCTCGTCAGCCTGCTCGAACCCATGGCGCCGGAGGACTGGTACGACTGGGACGCGGTCTGCGGGAAGCTCGCCGCCATGGCCCCGATGTGGCCGCCCGGCACGGCCTCGGGCTATCACCCGACCACCTTCGGCTACACCGCCGGCGAGATCTTCCGCCGCGTCGACGGCCGGACCATGGGCCAGGCCCTTGCCGAGGATTTTCAGAAACCCTTTGGGCTTCAGATCTTTATCGGCCTGCCCGAGGCCGAGGACCATCGCGTCGCCGATGTCGAGCGCCCGACCGCCGTCCCCAATTTCGGCGAGATCACCCCGATCCGCCGCGCCGCCTTCATGACCAAATGGTCCGCCCCCGGCCCCCGCACCGAAGCCGCCTGGCGCCGCGCCGAGATTCCGTCGGCCAACGGCCACGCCGACGCCCCCTCGCTGGCGCGGCTCATGGGCATGATGGCCTGCGGCGGAACGCTGGACGGCCGGCGCGTCCTCGGCCGCGACACGATCGAGGCGGCCAGCAAGGAACGGATCGCCGGCCAGGACCTCGTCCTGCCTTACGTGATGAGCTGGGGCGCGGGTTTCATGCGCAATTCCAGCCTCGCCATCTATGGGCCGAGCCTGGGCGCCTTCGGCCATTCGGGCTGGGGCGGCTCCTGCGCCTTCGCCGATCCGGAGCGCCGAATCTCGGGCGCCTATGTGATGAACCGCCAGTCTCCCGACCTCCTGGGCGACCCCCGTTCGCGCCGCCTGATCGACACCGCCTACAGCTGCCTCTAGGGGCGGTTGCCCCCGCTATCGCAGCCCTGTAGAGGGCGACTAACGAATGTCTTGAAACACAGAGAGGAGGGGAGCCGCCATGCCTGCGCACCGCCCCGCCTCTTTCGGTAAGCTCACCCTTCTTCCCGTGGCGCCCTCGGTCTGGGATGCCGTGGTCTTCGCCCTGGTGCTGGGGGTTCTGGCCCTGGTCGCCTTCGGGGGCCGCGAGACCCTGCAGCCCCTCGCGGTTGGAGCCGGACCGATCTCGCTCGATCCGGCGGTCCTGCCCCACTACGCCCTGCGCACCACCCTGCGGATGCTGGCGGCCATGGCCGCCTCGCTGGTCTTCACCTTCGCCTTCGGGGCGCTGGCGGCCAAGAGCCGTCGGGCGGAAATGGTGCTGATCCCGATGCTCGACGTGCTGCAGTCGGTGCCGGTGCTGGGCTTTCTGTCCTTTACGGTGACGGGCTTCATGGCCCTCTTCCCCGGTCAGGTGCTGGGGGTGGAGCTGGCGGCCATCTTCGCCATCTTCACGAGCCAGGCCTGGAACATGGCCTATAGCTTCTACCATTCGACCAAGACCCTGCCGCGCGACCTGAAGGATCTGTCGGACTCGCTGAGGCTGGGCGCCTGGCGGCGGTTCTGGACGCTGGAGGCACCCTACGCGGCGCCGGGCCTCGTCTGGAACGCCATGATCTCGATGTCGGGCGCCTGGTTCTTCGTGGTGGCGTCCGAGGCCATTTCGGTCGGGCCGACCACGGTCAGCCTGCCCGGCGTCGGCTCCTATGTGGCCCTGGCCATCGCCCAGCACGATCTGAAGGCGGTCGGCTGGGCTGTGCTGACCATGCTCGCGGTCATCCTGCTCTACGATCAATTGATGTTCCGGCCCCTGGTGGCCTGGGCCGAGAAATTCCGGCTCGATGTGTCAGACGCCGAGCCGCCGCGCTCCTGGGCGCTCGACCTGTTCCAGCGGGCCGACTTCCTGCGCGGACTGTTCCGGCCGGTGGCCGACATCCTGTCCTCGGTCGCCAGCGTCCGCATGGGCAAGCCGATCGCCGCGCCCCCGGCCCTGACCCGGGCCTGGCGCAGCCCCTGGACCGAGCGGGCCTGGTACGTCGTCCTGATCGCGATCGCCGTGATCGCGGCCTGGCGGGCGATCGCCTTCATCGGCGGAGCGGTGGGACTGGCCGAGGTGCTGCACGTCTTCGTTCTGGGCTTCTACACCCTGGCGCGGGTGGCGGTGCTGATCGCCATCGCCAGCCTGATCTGGGTCCCGGCCGGGGTCTGGATCGGCCTGCGTCCGCGCTGGGCCGAGCGGCTCCAGCCTGTGACCCAGTTCCTGGCCGCCTTCCCGTCGAACCTCTTGTTCCCGGCGGTGGTGGTGCTGATCGTCCGCTTCGACCTGACCCCCGACATCTGGCTGTCGCCGCTGATGATCCTGGGCGCCCAGTGGTACCTCTTGTTCAACGTCATCGCCGGAACCCGCGCCTTCCCGCACGACCTTTTGGAGGCCGCCGCCTCCATGCGGGTCAAGGGCTGGGGCTGGTGGCGGCGGGTGATCCTGCCGGGGATCATGCCCTCCTATGTCACCGGCGCGATCACCGCCTCGGGCGGGGCCTGGAACGCCGCCATCGTCGCTGAGGTCGCCAACTGGGGCGACACCAAGCTGACCGCTCACGGCCTGGGCGCCTATATCGCCGAGCACACCAAGGACGGCGACCTGCGCCGGGTGGTGCTGGGCGTGGCGGTGATGGCGGTCTATGTGGTTCTGGTGAACCGGCTGTTCTGGGAGCCGCTATTCATGCGCGCCGCCCGTATGCTTCGCGCTGACTAGGGAGGGTTTCATGGCCACCGCCGTCGCCGCCCGCGCCAAGGGCAAGCCGCTGCTGGAGATCAAGGGGCTCAGCCAGACCTACGCCAAGGCGGCTGCCGACGACCTCCTGGTGCTGGAGGGCGTGGACCTGACCGTGCGCGACGGGGAGATCGTGGGGCTTCTCGGCCGTTCGGGCGTCGGCAAGTCGTCCCTGCTCCGGATCATCGCCGGCCTGACCCGGCCCAAGAGCGGCGAGGTGCGCTGGCGCGGGCGCCCGCTGGCGGGGCCGTCCGAGGGCATCGCCATGGTGTTCCAGAGCTTCGCCCTGTTTCCCTGGCTCACCGTCCTGGAGAATGTGGAGCTGGGGCTTGAGCCGCTGGGCGTCAACAGCGCCGAGAGGCGCTCCAGATCTCTTCAGGCCATCGACCTGATCGGTCTCGACGGGTTCGAGAACGCCTATCCCAAGGAGCTCTCCGGCGGCATGCGCCAGCGGGTCGGGTTCGCGCGCGGCCTCGTCATGCAGCCCGAGCTCCTGCTGATGGACGAGCCCTTCTCGGCGCTCGACGTCCTGACCGCCGAGACCCTGCGCACCGATCTGATCGAGCTGTGGTCGGAAGGCAAACTGCCCCTGCGCTCCCTCCTGCTGGTCAGCCACTCGATCGAGGAGGCGGTGCTGATGTGCGATCGGATACTCCTGATCGCCGGCAACCCGGGCAAGGTCGCGGCCGAGATCCCCATCGACCTGCCCCACCCGCGCAATCGCAACGACGAGGCCTTCCGCGAGCTGGTCGACAAGGTCTATGGCCGGATGACCAATCCGAGCGGCCCGGCCGACAAGCCCAAGGCCCAGTCGGCGGGCATGGACCTGGTGTTGAGCGAGGTCTCCACCAACACCCTGGCCGGCTTCCTGGAGACGCTCGCGGCCGAGCCGTTCAAGGGCAAGGCCGACCTTCCCGAGATCGCCGACGAACTGACCATGGAGATCGACGAGCTCTTCCCCATCGCCGAAACCCTGGCCCTGCTGAAGCTGGCCGAGGTGGACCGGGGCGACATCCGCATCACCGCGCCCGGCCGCCGCTTCGTTGAAAGCGACGTCGACGCCCGCAAGAAGATCTTCGCCGAGCAGTTGCTGGCCACGGTGCCCATCGTCGCCCTGATCCGCAGGGTGCTGGACGAACGGCCGAGCCACCGCGCGCCCTACCGTCGCTTCTCCGAGGAGCTTGAGGACTTCATGTCCGAGGAGTTCGCCGAGGAGACCCTGGCCTCGGTCGTGTCCTGGGGCCGCTACGCCGAGCTGTTCTCCTATGACGAACAGGCCCAGGCCTTCAGTCTGGAAGACCCCGAATGAGCCTCTTCTCGCGCCGTCTGTTTCTCTATTCGGCCCTGGCGGCGGTCTCGGTTCCGGCCTGGGCCGCCGAGGAGACCTCGCTGGTTCCCGACCGGTTCGGGACGTTCGGGCTCGATCTCGCGGGCCGCAATGTGAAGGTGAAGCCCGGCGACGACTTCAACGCCTTCGCCAACGGCGGCTATCTGGACGCCCTGGCCATTCCGGCCGACCGCACCGGCTATGGGGTCAACTACCGGCTGTCGGAGCTGTCTGAGCGGCAGGTCCACGCCATCCTGGAGGAGGCAGCCGCCGGCAAGGCGACGGGCGCGGAGGCCCAGAAGGTCGGCGCCTTCTACCGTTCCTTCATGGACGAGGCGCGGGTCGAGGCCTTGGGGGCCGAGCCTCTGCAGCCCAGCCTCGCCGCCATCCGGGCGCTGGACACCCGGGCCAAGATCGCCGCCCGGATGGGCGAGGTGAACAAAGGCTATTCGGGCGGCCTGTTCGGCCCCTACATCGACGCCGATCCCAAGGACCCGGGCAAGTACGCGGTCACCCTGTATCAGGGCGGGCTGAATCTGCCCGACCGCGACTATTATCTCAAAGCCGCCTTCGCCGAGAAGAAGGCCAAGTATCAGGCCTATGTCGAGCAGATGCTGAGCCTCGGCGGCTGGCCGGTTCCCAAGCTGCGCGCCGCCCAGATCGTGGCGCTGGAGACCGCCATCGCCCGCGTCAGCTGGAGCCGGGTCGATCAGCGCGATCCGGAGCGGACCTACAATCCGATGATGGTGGCGGAGCTATCCCGATACGCGCCAGGTTTCCCCTGGCGCACCTTTCTGAAGGCCGCCGACCTGCCCTCGACCACGCGGGTGATCGTCAGCGAGAAGACCGCCTTCCCCAAGATCGCGGCCATCTTCGCCAAGACGCCGCTGACGACCCTGCGGGCCTGGATCGCCTTCACCCAGATCGACAACGCCGCGCCCTATCTCTCCAAGCCCTTCGTCGACGCCCGGTTCGAGTTCCGCTCCAAGGCCCTGTCGGGCCAGCCCGAGCAGCGTCCGCGCTGGAAGCGGGCGGTCGGGGCGGTGGACGGGACGATGGGCGAGGCCATCGGCCGGGTCTATATCGAGCGCCACTTCCCGGCCTCGGCCAAGGCCAAGATCGACGCCCTGGTCACCGATCTGCGCGTGGCGCTGAAGGCGCGGCTCCTGGCGCTGGACTGGATGAGCGCCCAGACCAAGGCCGAGGCGATCAAGAAGCTCGACCTGTTCACGGTCAAGATCGCTTACCCCGACAAGTGGCGCGACTATTCCAAGCTGGATATTCGGGCCGACGACATCTTCGGCAATATCGAGCGGGCGCAAGGGTTCGAGTGGGACCGGATCGTCGGGCGGATGAACGGTCCGGTGGACCGGCTGGAGTGGGGCATGACCCCCCAGACCGCCAACGCCTATTACAACCCGACCTTCAACGAGATCGTCTTCCCAGCTGCCGAACTGCAGCCGCCCTTCTTCGATCCGGAGGCCGATCCCGCTGTCAACTACGGCGGCATCGGCTCGGTGATCGGCCACGAGATGACCCACGGCTTCGACGACGAGGGGCGTAAGTCCGACGGTATGGGGCGCCTGCGCGACTGGTGGACCAAGGCCGACACGGCCCGGTTCACCGAGAAGGCCAAGGTCCTGGCGGCGCAGTATTCGACCTATGAGCCCTTCCCGGGGGCCAAGATCAACGGCGACCTGACCCTGGGCGAGAACATCGCCGACCTTGGCGGCCTGCTGGTGGCGCTCGACGCCTATCGGCTGTCGCTGAAGGGCGCGGCGGCCCCGGTAATCGACGGCCTGGCCGGCGACCAGCGCTTCTTCCTCGCCTACGCCCAGGGTTGGCGCGACAAGCGGCGGGAGGAGTCGGTCAAGCAGCAGCTCGTCTCCGACCCCCACTCGCCCGAGGCCTACCGGGTCAACGGCGTGGTGCGGAACATGGACGCCTGGTATGCGGCGTTTGAGGTTAAACCGGGGGACAGATTGTATCTGGCGCCGGGGCAGCGGGCGCGGATTTGGTGATCCTCTAGCTCCCTCACCCTCCCCGCTTTCGCGGGTCCCCTCCCTCTCACCACCGGGGAGAGGGAAACGCAGCCCCGGTCCCTCTCCCCTGCGGGGAGAGGCTAAGTGAGGGGGAGATTAGAAAAGGCGCCTTCCACCGGGCTTGGCGGGGCCTGAAGCGCCGTCGTAGGCTCGCGCTCCCGACGAGGAGGACACGCAAGATGGCCGACGACATGGACCTGAAGACCAGCCAGCTCAAGAGCCTGATCCCGCCGACCGACGCCACTCGGCGGGGCCTCTTGGGCCTATCCGCCGGCGCCGGTTACGCCCTGCTGGTCCAGCCGGTCTCGGCGGCGACTATCGCCACCGACGCGAAGGGGCTGACGGCGGGCGACATTTCGATCAGAACGGTGGACCGCGAGATCGGCGGCTATCGCGCCTATCCGGCCGGCAAGACGGGGCTGGCGACCGTGGTGGTGATCCACGAGATCTTCGGGGTGCACGAGCACATCAAGGACCTGTGCCGTCGCCTCGCCAAGGCCGGCTATTACGCCATCGCGCCCGACCTCTACGCCCGCTATGGGGACGCGACCCAGTCTAGCGATTTCCGCAAACTGATCGCCGACATTGTCAGCAAGACCAAGACCGCGGAGATCAAGAGCGACATCGACAGCGCCCTGATGTTCGCTAAGGGCGAGAAGGCCAATACGGCCAAGCTCGGCGTCACCGGCTTCTGCTGGGGCGGCGGCCAGACCTGGCGCTACACGGCCATGACCCCGGCGGTGAAGGCGGCCTGTCCCTTCTATGGGCCGCTGACGGCCGATCCCAAGCCGTCGCCGGTCGAACTGGCGGCGCAGATAAAGGGCCGGGTGATGGGCTTCTACGGCGGCAAGGACCAGGGGATCCCCCAGACCGACGTCGAGAAGATGCGCGCCGCGCTGAAGGCGGCGGGGGATAGCAAGAGCGGCGTCACCGTCTATCCGAACAGCCCGCACGGCTTCGTGGCCGACTACCGCGACAGCTATGTCGAGGCCGACGCCAAGGACGCCTGGGGCAAGATGCTGGCGTGGTTCAAGAGCCACGGGGTGGTTTAGCCGCCAAGCCGCCTTACCGAATGGCGCCCGCGTCGCGGCGCCGGACTCGAAAGCCTGCCTTGGGTCGACCGCATCGCGGTGAGATTGCGTTCGTCCATAAATGGGCCGGTCCAATAGCGCTTCTGCGGCCATTCGGAGGATGGCTCGCGATCTGAGACCTCGCTAAATATCAGGCGTGGGCGCCCGATTCGCTTCTTCGTTCGGCAGTATTCGACAAGTCGCCAGCCCTGCTGACCGGCGGGCGAAGACATTTGGAGATGGGAAGGCCGTTCGAGCCGTGGGCAGAGGCGTGGTCAGTATGAGGGCGATGTCCTGACGCCAGCCGCGCCTGCCACCGATGCGGTGCTCGGCGAGCAGCTGCGCCTGCAATCGGCCATCTTCAACAACGCCGCCTACGGCATCATCACCACCACGCCGGACGGCGTCATCACCAAGTTCAACCGGGCCGCCGAGCGTATGCTGGGCTATTCGGCCGCGGAGATGGTGGGACGGCAGCCGCCCGAGATCTTCCACGTCCGCGAGGAGGTCGAGGGTCGCGCACGGCAAATCGGCGGGGAACTCAACTGGCCGCTCGAGCCGGGTTTCGACGTCTTCGTCATCAAGTCGCGGCTAGGGGCGCCCAACGAGTATGAATGGACCCTTGCCCGTAGGGACGGCTCCCGGTTCCCAGCGCTGCTGAACATCACGGCCTTGCGGGACGAGGAGGGCGAACTCGGCGGCTATCTTGGAATCTTCTCGGACATCACCGAACGAAAACGCGCCGAGGAAGAGCGCCGGGCGAGCGAGGAGAAGCTCCGGAACCTGTTCCGGATGGCGCCTCTGGGCATCGCCCTGACCGACCTGTCGGGCCGATACATCGAGTTCAATGACGCCTTCCTTGAAATCTGCGGCGGCTACGAACCCGACGAGCTTCGCGCGCTCGACTATTGGGCGCTGACACCGAAGAAATACGAGCAGGACGAAGCCTTTCAGCTGGCCTTGCTCGAGCGGACGGGCCGCTACGGCCCGTACGAGAAGGAATATATCCAGAAGTCCGGCGCGCTGGTTCCGCTCAGGCTGAACGGCGCGCTCGTCACGGGGAGCGATGGCCAGCGCTACATCTGGTCGATCGTCGAGGACATTTCCGAGCGCAAGCGGACCGAGGCGGCCCTGATCGAGGCCAGGGTGCGGGCCGAGGAGGCGAGCCGCGCCAAGTCCGTCTTCCTGGCCAATGTCAGCCACGAATTGCGAACCCCCCTGAACGGCCTCATCGCCCTGGCCGAAACCCTGCTCAAGGACGAGATGACCGACCGCCAGCGCGAGATGGTCGACATCATCCGCAGCTCCAGCGTTTCGCTCGAAAGCATCCTCTCGCAGATCCTGGACCTGTCTAAGGTCGAGGCCGGGCGCGTGGAGATGGCCGCCCAGCCCTTCGACCTGGCCCGGCAGGTGAGGCAGGCGGCCGAGGTCCTGAGGCGGGCGGCTGAAGACAAGGCTGTCGAACTGATCATCGACGCGCCGCAAAGCGCGGCAGGTTGGTTCCTCGGCGACGCCGTCCGAGTCCGCCAGGTGGTGACTAATCTGATCGCCAACGCGATCAAGTTTACCGACCAGGGGCGCATCGTGGTGTCCGTGCGGGTCACCGATAGCCAGTCCCCTGCGGCGCCTTCCGAGGTGGTGATATCGGTCGCCGACACCGGCATCGGGATCGACCCTAAGGTGCTGCCGCGCCTCTTCGAGCGATTTACCCAGGCCGACGAATCCATCACCCGCCGCTACGGCGGGACTGGCCTCGGCCTTTCAATCTGCAGGGAGCTCGCCCAGCTGATGGGCGGCGACATAGCCGCCGAATCCATCCCTGGGCAGGGTAGCCGTTTCACCGTCAGCCTGTCCCTGATGCGCACCGAGCCTGCGGCGGCCCCAACGGCCGCGGCCGACAGGACCTTCGCCGGGGCGGAGGGATTGCGGATTCTGTTGGCGGAGGACCATCCGATCAATCGGCGCGTGGTGGAGCTGCTGGTGGAGCCGTTACAGGCCATGCTGGTGATGGTGGAGAACGGGCAAGAGGCCGTGGACGTGTTCAAAGAGAAGCGCTTCGACCTCGTGCTGATGGACATGCAGATGCCGGTGATGGACGGGCTGGCGGCGACCCGCGCGATCCGGGATTGGGAACGTGAGCAGGGCCTTGGCCGTACGGCCATCGCCATGCTGACGGCCAACACCTTCGAGCAGCACCGCGATCAGGCGGAAGCGGCCGGGATCGACGCCTTTCTGTCCAAGCCGATCACCCGGGAAGCGCTCTATGCGTCCATCGCCCGTCTCACCGGGGGCGCGGACGGCGTCGACGCCTCCGGGGCTTAGGGCGCGCGCGTTAGAAGCTCTTCACGATCCCTTCGACCATCTTCTTGGCGTCGCCGAACAGCATCATGGTGTTGTCGCGGAAGAAGAGCTCGTTCTCGACGCCCGCGTAGCCCGAGCCCATGCCGCGTTTGACGAACAGGACGGTGCGGGCCTTCTCGACCTCCAGGATCGGCATGCCGAAGATGGCCGAGGTGGGGTCGGTCTTGGCCGCGGGGTTGGTGACGTCGTTGGCGCCGATGACGAAGGCGACGTCTGCGGTGGAGAATTCGGAGTTGATGTCCTCCAGCTCGAACACCTCGTCATAGGGGACATTGGCCTCGGCCAGCAGCACGTTCATGTGGCCCGGCATGCGGCCGGCGACCGGGTGGATGGCGTATTTGATCTCGACCCCTTCTGCTTTCAGCAGGTCGCACATCTCTCGCAGGGCGTGCTGGGCCTGGGCGACGGCCATGCCGTAGCCGGGGACGATGATGACCTTTGAGGCGTTCTTCATGATGAAGGCGGCGTCCTCGGCCGAGCCCTGGCGGACCGAGCGGGTCTCGACCACGCCCGAGCCGGCGGCGGCCGCATCGCCGCCGAAGCCGCCCAGGATCACCGAGACGAAGCTGCGGTTCATCCCCTTGCACATGATGTAGCTGAGGATGGCGCCCGAGGAGCCGACGAGCGCGCCGGTGATGATCAGGGTGGTGTTCTCGAGCGTGAAGCCGAGCGCGGCGGCGGCCCAGCCGGAGTAGGAGTTCAGCATCGAGACAACGACCGGCATGTCGGCCCCGCCGATCGGGATGATCAGGGTCACGCCGGCCAGGAGGGCCAGGGCGAAGATGCCCCAGAAGGCCCATTTGGCGTTCCCGGCCGAACCGACCAGGACGAAGATCAGCACGATCAGCGTCACCAGGATGGCGAGGTTCAGGAGGTGGCGCATCGGCAGCATGATCGGCGCGCCGCTCATGTTGCCGTTCAGCTTGGCGAAGGCGATCAAGGAACCGGTGAAGGTGATGGCGCCGATGGCGACGCCGAGGGAAAGCTCGATCAGGCTTTGCGACTTGATGCCCGCGGCGGTCCCGAAGGCGTCGTTGACGATGCCATAGGCGTCGGGCGTGTAGATGGCGGCCACCGCCACGAGGCAGGCGGCGAGACCCACCAGCGAGTGGAAGGCGGCCACCAGCTGGGGCATGGAGGTCATGGCGACCTTCTTGGCGATGGTCGCGCCGGCAAAGCCGCCGGCGCCCACGCCCACGATGATCATGCCGATGGTGACGGGGTCGAGCGCGTCCTGGCCCCAGAGGGTCAGGAGGGTGACGCCGACGGCGATGGCCATGCCGATCATGCCGAGCTGGTTGCCGCGCCGGCTGGTGACCGGGCTCGACAGGCCGCGCAGGGCCAGGATGAAGAGGACGCCGCAGACGAGATAGAGCAGCGCGGCCAGATTGGTGCTCATCGGCTCAGCCTATTCTTCTTGTTCTGGTTCAAAACACGCTCACTTCGACCTTCTGGCCGACCGCGTTGGCGGTGACGATGAAGGGCTTCTTGCCGAAGCGGACGATGCGCATGATCACCGGCCCCTTGCCCTCGGTCAGGGTCAGGGCGCAGTCGGCGTTGGGCGAGGGAATATTCTCGGCGTAGGAGCCCTTGGTGTGGACCCCATAGCGGTTGAAGACACCGCCGTTCTTGTCCTTGTAGCTCTGGATCTTGCAGAGCAGTTCCCAAGCGGTGTCCGTGTCGGCGCTGACCGTCATCGGCAGTTCGGCCGCCATCGCCGGCGCGGCCATGAGGCCCGCGCCGACCAGTCCGCCCAGGAGAAGGGCGAGGCGCTTCAATGGCCTTTGTCCTTCTTCTTATACATGGCCAACATCCGCTGGGTGACCAGGAAGCCGCCGAAGATGTTGACGGCCGCGAGGCCCGCGGCCACGGCGCCGGACCCCTTGGAGATCCAGACATTGAGCGAGCCTTCGCCGCCGCCCTGGGCCGCGGCGGCCAGGAGGGCGCCGACAATGATCACCGAGGAGATGGCGTTGGTGACGGCCATCAGCGGGGTGTGCAGAGCGGGGGTGACGCTCCAGACGACGTAATAGCCGACGAAGACGGACAGGACGAAGATCGCCAGGCGGAAGACGGTCGGATCGACGGTTTCCATCGCTCTAGCCTTTCAAGCCGGTGTGGACCAAGGCGCCGTCCTTGGTGAGGAGGGCCGCTTTCAGGATCTCGTCGTCCCAGGCGGGGGCGAACTTGCCTTCCTTGTCGACCAGGAGGGCGCAGAAATTGACGAGGTTGCGGGCGTAGAGGGCAGAGGCGTCGGCGGCGACCTGGCCGGCCATATTGGCGATGCCGACGATCTTGACGCCGTTCTTGGTGACCACTACCTCGCCGGCCTTGGCGCCCTCGACGTTTCCGCCCTGCTCGACCGCGAGGTCGATGAGGACGGAGCCGGGCTTCATCGAGGCGACCTGGGCGGCGGTGACCAGGCGCGGGGCTGGGCGGCCGGGGATCAGGGCTGTGGTGATGACGATGTCCTGCTTGGCGATGTGGGCGGTCACCAGTTCGGCCTGTTTGGCCTGGTATTCCTTGGACATCTCCTTGGCGTAGCCGCCGGCGGTCTGGGCGTTCTTGAACTCCTCGTCCTCGACCGCGGTGAACTTGGCCCCGAGGCTCTCGACCTGCTCCTTGGTGGCGGGGCGAACGTCGGTGGCGGTGACCACGGCGCCCAGGCGCCGAGCGGTGGCGATGGCTTGCAGCCCCGCGACCCCGACGCCCATGACGAAGACCTTGGCGGCGGCGATGGTGCCGGCGGCGGTCATCATCATCGGAATGGCGCGGCCATAGGCCTGGGCGGCCTCGATCACGGCCCGGTAGCCGGCGAGGTTGGCCTGGCTGGAGAGGACGTCCATCGACTGGGCGCGGGTGATGCGCGGCACGAAGGTCATCTCGATGGCGGAGACGCCCGCCTTGGCGAGGGCCGCGACCAGGGCCTTGTCGCCGTGCGGATTGAACTGGCCGCAGACCAGGGCGCCGGACTTCAGCGACTTGATCTCGTCGGCCGAAGGCTCGCGGACCTTGAACACCAGGTCGGCCTTTTCCAGCGCGGCCTTGGCGGTCTTGGCGACAGTCGCCCCGGCGGCGGCGTAATCGGCGTCCGGGCAGGCGGCGGCGTCGCCGGCTCCGGTCTCGACCGAGACCGAAAAGCCCATGGCGATCAGCTTCTTGACGCTGTCCGGGGTGGCGGCGACGCGGGTTTCCCCGACATGTCGCTCCTTCGTCACGGCGATGGCGGCCATGAGCCCTCTAATGAGTTATGGGTCCGGGCGCTTGAGAGGCGCCGGTTACAATTGAACGTTGAGAGTTTTGTCCCCGGCTGTCCAGCCTAAGCGACGCAGGCTAGTGGCCGGACGTCTTGCTTTCCCGCAGGGCGAAATAGCCGACCACGGCGAGCAGCACGCCGACGACCGCCGAGGCGATGAAGCTGGCGTTGGCGCAGAGCCACAGGATGAAGAAGGTCAGGACCGCGACAATGATCAGCGAGCCCCACTTCGACAGGGCGATAAAGCCGTGGAAGGTCGAAGCCTGTTCGGCGATGTCCATTTCGCCGCGGTGGTAGTCGTGAGCCTCGCCCATGTCGCAATCCCCAATAGGTCAGAGCTTGGGAAGCTCAGAGCCCGTCCGCTATCACGAAGCGGGCGAAACCGGCAAGACTGAGGAGAGCCCGGCCTGGCTTTTCAAGGCCTGGATCAGCCCGAAGGTCAAATAGCCGTCGGCCGGCATGTTCCGCGTGCGCTGCCAGGCTCGCGTGGCGGCGCGGGTTTTCAGCCCCAGCACCCCGTCGGCCTCGCCCACGTCGAAGCCGAGGCTGGCGAGGGCCTGCTGGGCGGCGATGCGGTCGGCGAGCGCGATGGGCGTCTCGACAGGCCAGGCGGCCAGAACGCCCGGGCGCCCGGCGATCCGGTCGGCCAGGAGGCCCACCGCCAGGGCGTAGGTGGTGGCGTTGTTATAGGCGCGAATGGCGAAATGGTTGGGCAGGATCAGGAAGGCCGGACCCGACCAGCCGGCCGGCAGGATCAATCCGGCGGCCTCCTCTGCGTCGGCGGGGCTCCAGGCTTGCCCGCCCATGGGAAGGACCCCGCGCTCGGCCCACCAGGCCCAGGGGTGGCGCTCGCCCTCGGACAGGCCGTAGTCGAAGCTGCCGTCGGTGGGAAGGAAGACCTCTTTGGCCCAGCCCTGGCCGCGCCGCCAAGCCGCCTTGCGGGCCAGGAAGTTGCCCGATGAGCCGATCGAGTCGGCCGATGAGGTCCAGATGTCGCGCTTGCCGTCGCCGTCGGCGTCGACGGCGTAGTTGAGATAGTCCTCCGGCGTGAACTGGGTCTGGCCCATGGCCCCGGCCCAGCTGCCCTTCAGCCGCTCGCGCGGCGCGTCGCCGCGGATGATGATCTTGAGAGCGGCCTGGAGCTGGCTCTCCCCGAACTGGCGGCGGCGGCCCTCGGCGGCCAAGGTGGCGAGCGAGCGGACGACGTCGTAGTCGCCCTGGTTCTGGCCGAAATTGCTCTCGATCCCCCAGATGGCGACCAGAATCTCGGCCGGGACGCCGTGCTGCTCGGCGATGGGGTCTATCCAGACGGAGCCTTCGGTACGCTGCCGGGTTCCGGCGTTGACCCGGGCCTGGGAGACCGAGCCGGCCAGATAGTCGCCCATCGAGCGGGAGAGCTCGGGCTGGCGCTGGTCGGCGGCCAGGACGCGAGGGTCGGGAGTCAGGCCGGCCAGCAGCTCATTGACCCGGGCCATGGGCAGGCCCACGCTCGCAGTGCGCAGGATGAAGCCCTGTTTCCAGGCCTCGAAGATGGAATCGCCCGAGGCCACGGGCGGCGGCGGCGCGATCCCGCCCGTCCCATAGAGCTGGGTATAGGGGATCGGCGCGGCGATCAGGCCGACGGTCGAGGCGAGGAATGTGCGCCGGTACATGGCCTCAGCGTAACGGCTGGCGGCGGGGGGCTCAATCACAAGCCCGTGCCTTGTCGAACGGGCCATCTAGGGGATGGGCTTCCCCATCCGGATCAGCGGTACGCCCTGGTCGACGATGCGCTCGATCTCCTCAAAGCCGTGAGCGCGGTAGAGGGGCTCGCCCGCCAGGTTGGCCATCAACTGCAGTCGGGAAAAGCCCTCCGCACGGGCGGCCTCCTCGCAGAGCTTCAGGATCAGTCCGCCGATTCCCCGGCGGACATGGGCGGGGTCGGTGTACATGGCCCGCACCCGCGCGGCGTCGGTCCGCGGGTCGAGCAGGGCGGCGTCGCGGCCGGCGCTGTGGTCGCCGCCATAGAGGGTGGCTCTGCGGCTCCAGCCGCCGCAGCCGACGATCTCCCCCTCGTCCTCAATGACAATATAGGTCCCGTCGCGGACCAGGGCGGTGTCGAGCCCCATGACCTTCTTGCTGGCCTCGACCTGCTCAGGCGTGAGGAAGGGCGTCTGCAGGGCGGAAATGGCCCGCGCCATCAGACCGGACAAGCGGTCGAGGTCGTCGAGGGCGGCGATCCTGGCGCTGAGCATAAGGAGGCCGTATCAAGCGGGCGCGCGGGGTTCAACGCGCGGCGAGCAAAGGTGCGCGGATGAAGGCCCAGATCGTCTCTTTCGTGGTCCTCGGCGCCTTGGTCCTGCCCGATGGCGGGCAGGCGGCGCGCGCGGGCTTTCCGGCGCCCGACCGGCCGGTTGCCGAGATCGTCAGCCCGATCTGGTCGTCCGGCCCTGACCGCGACGCCGTCGATGAGTCCAGCCAACTGGTGCGTGGGCTCGGGATCCGAAAAGGCATGGCGGTGGCCGACATCGGCGCGGGCTCGGGTTACCACACGCTCAGGCTCTCGCCGGTGGTCGGGCCGACCGGGCGGGTCTACGCCCAGGACGTCACCGAGAGCTACCTGGCCGACCTCAGGCGCGAAGTGGCGCGGCGAAAGCTCGCCAATGTGACGCTGGTGCTGGGAAAGTCGGACGATCCGGCCCTGCCGCCGGTCTCGGTGGATCGGGCCATCTTGGTCCATATGTATCACGAGGTCGCCCAGCCCTACGGCCTGCTCTGGAACCTGGCGGGCGCCCTGAGGCCCGGAGCCAAGGTCGGGGTGGTCGATCTCGATCGCCCCCCTGAGCGGCACGGCATCCCGCCTGCGCTGCTCCGATGCGAGTTCGAGGCGGTGGGCTATCGCCAGACCGGCTTCCAGGTGCTCAAGGGCGGGGTCGGCTTCCTGGCCACCTTTGAGCCGCCGGCGAAGGGCAGGTTACCGGAGCCGGGCGCGATCAAGCCCTGCCGTCTTCCCGGCTGAAGGCGGCTAGAGCTTCACCAACCGCGACGCGTTGATGTCCTTCACGGTCGGGGTGCCCATCTGCTGCATGGTCAGGGTCAGCTCCGCCCGCAGGATGGACAAGACCTTCTCGACCCCGGCCTGACCAAAGGCCGATAGACCCCAGATGTAGGGGCGGCCGATGCCGGCGCCGCGCGCGCCCGAGGCCAAGGCCTTGTAGATGTCGCTGCCGTGACGGACGCCGCCGTCGACGAAGACGGGAATGCGGCCCTTCACGGCGGCGGTCACTTCGGGCAGGCAGTCGATGGTCGCCCGCAGGGTCTCCAGCGCCCGGCCGCCGTGGTTGGAGACGATCAGGCCGTCGATCCCGTGCCGGACCGCGAGCTCGGCGTCCTCGGCCCCGTCGATCCCCTTCAGCATCACCTTCATCTTGGTGAGGCGCTTGAGCTTGTCGACCGTCTCCCAGGTGGCGTCCTTGGGGTTGTAGGTGGGGCCAAGCCCCTCATACATCGGCCGCCAGATCGGCACGCCGCGGCCGCCAGTGTGGCAGGAGAGGCAGTCGCGGGTGTCCTGCAGCCAGAAGCGGCTCTGGGTCGGGGTGTTGCGGCCGGCGAGGAGGTCGACGGTCCAGACCAGGACCTTGCAGCCCGCGTCCTCGATCCGCTTCACCATCTTGACCGTGTCGTCCCATTTGACCGGCATGTAGAGCTGCTGCCAGGGAACCGAGCCGAGCGGCTTGGAGACGTCCTCGATCGAATAGGTCGAGACGTTGGACAGGATCATCTTGTGGCCCCGGGCCTTGGCCGCGCGGGCCGTGGCCAGCTCCCCCTCGGGGTCGAAGGCGCGCTGGCCGCCGACCGGGCAGATGAAGAGGGGCGTTTCCCAGCGTTCGCCGAACACATCGACGCCGAGGTCGGGCTTGGAGACGTCGACCAGGCGGCGGGGTTTCAGCCCGATGTGGCGGTAGGCCTCGACATTGGCCTTGAGGGTCAGGTCGTCGTCCGAGCCCGTGGCCATATAGCCCCAGTGGGCCGGCGGCAGGGCCCGCTTGGCCACGGCCTCGAAGTCCATCGCCTGCAGCGCCTCTTCGGCGTTTGCGAGGGCGGGCAGGTCGCGAGTGTTGGCCAGCTGTTGTGCCAGGGCGCGGGCGGCCGGGGTGAGGACGGCGGCCGCCGCGAGGTATTTGAAGAAGGTGCGGCGATCGTTCAGCAGGCTCACGGCTGGTCTCCTTATTGTTATGCGCTCGCCGCGCGGGGCCCCTAGCCGAGGGCTAGGCTGGGCCATTGCGGCGGCCCGTGCAAGGTCGCCATAGTGCAGGGGCTTTCCGAGGCCCGCTTTGGATTGACCTCTCCGAGGCTTTGACCTATACGCCCCGTTCCCTGGCCCGCACCCTCTGCGAGGGCCTGTCCTTGTTAGCCTGAAGAGTCCTCCGATGAAGGTCCGCAGCTCGCTCAAGTCGCTCAAGACCCGCCACCGGGATTGCAAGGTCGTGCGCCGCAAGGGCCGCGTATATGTGATCAACAAGACCGACCCGCGCTTCAAGGCCCGCCAGGGTTGATCCGGGGCGCTTCGGCGCCCCTTTCGATTTCTCGGCCAGAGTTACCCACAGGCTGCGGTGAAAACTCCGCAGCCTTTTTCGTGCCCGCTGTTGAGCGCGCGCCTTGCCGGCCCTAGCGTCGCGCGCCTTTTAGTTGTTTTCGGAGACCGTCATGGACGACGCCGCCTTTCAATCCAGCCCCGACGTCCTGACCGCCACCGCCCAGGGCCGTCTGAAGAGCTTCCTCGAGCGGATCGAGCGGCTTGAAGAGGACAAGGCCGCGGTGATGAACGACCTCAAGGAGGTCTATGCCGAGGCCAAGGGCGAGGGCTTCGACACCAAGATCATGCGCAAGGTCATCCGGCTGATGAAGCAGGACAAGGCCAAGCGGCAGGAGGAGGACGCGATCCTCGACCTGTATCTGGCGGCCATCGGCGGTCTTTGAAGCGACAGCCCGTAGATCCCAAAGCGGCTCTAAGGGCTGCTGCACAGCGCCGGGCTCTGCGGGCGCTGAAGAAGGCCGAACGCATGGCCGCCAAGGCCGGCGTCGACCTCTCCCAGTGGGAGGGGGAATTCCTGCAATCGGCGGCCGAGCGGGTGAAGACCTATGGCCGCGCCTTCGCCGATCCCGAGAAGGGCGCGCCCGGCCAGGCGCTGTCGATGCGCCAGACGATCAAGCTGAAAGAGATCTCGGCCAAGGCGTCAGGCAAGGAAAAGACCCGTCGTTTTGGCCGCGCCCGCCGCGACAAGCCGGCGAGCGACAGCTAGAAGGCTTCGACCCGCTTGTGAGGCCCATCGCATGACCGACCCCGCAGATCGTCCCGCCATCCTGGTGGCTGGCGGCGCCGGCTATATCGGCGCCCAGACCTGCAAGGCCCTCTATCAGGCCGGCTATCTGCCGGTGGTGCTGGACAATCTCTCGACCGGCTACACCAAGGCGGTGAAGTGGGGTCCCTTCCATCCGGGAGACCTGAACGACCGGGCGCTGGTGGCCGGGGTGGTCGCGCAATACGGGATCAAGGGCGCGATCCATTTCGCGGCCTTCAGCCTGGTCGGCGAGAGCGTCAAGGACCCGATCAAATATTATGAGAACAACACGGCCGCCGCCGTGGTCTTCACCAAGGCCCTGATCGAAGCGGGAGTGCGGGCCTTCGTCTTCTCCTCAACGGCGGCGGTCTATGGCGTGCCCAGCGTCTCGCCCATCCCCGAGCACCATGCGACCAACCCGAACAATCCATACGGCGCCTCCCAGCTGGCCTTCGAGAGCGCCCTGCGCTGGATCGGCGAGGCGCACGATTTCCGCTGGGCGGCGCTGCGCTATTTCAACGCCGCCGGGGCGGACCCCGAGGGCGAGACCGGCGAGAGCCACGAGCCCGAGACCCATCTGATCCCCAATATGATCAAGGCCCAGCTTGGGACCGGCCCTGCCCTGACCGTGTTCGGCGAAGATTACCCGACCCCCGACGGCACCCCGATCCGCGACTACATCCACGTCGTTGATCTCGCCGAGGCGCATGTCCTGGCGATCCGCGATTTGCTGGCGGGCGGCCAGAGCGCAGTCATGAATGTCGGCACGGGCGAGGGCGTGACGGTCAAACAGATGATCGCCGCCGCCGAGCGTGTGCTGGGCGTGCCGGTTCCGCGCACGGTGGGGCCGCGCCGGGCGGGCGATCCGCCGTCGCTGGTGGCCGATTCCACCCTGATCCAACAGCGGTTGGGCTGGAGGCCGAAATGCTCGGACCTCGACAGCATCATCCGCGACGCGGCGCTTTGGCAGCGGTCGCGGGTGTGGTGACCCTCGGGACAAGCCCGAGGGCGACGAAGATCTAGGGGACGGTCGTTTCCGGATCGACCGGTTCGACCGCGCGTTCGCCGTGCTTCAGGGCCCACTGCAGGCCAACGGTCGCGCCCTTGATCAGGGGCAGGAGCGTCAGGGTCAGGATGATCAGCGGCGGGATGGTGATGCCGACGACCAAGGGCGCGGGCCAGGTCCAGATGAAGGGGAAGAATAGCGTCGGGCCGATCACCAGGTGGCCGACCAGGAAGATGGTGAAATAGGGAGGGGCGTCGTCGGCGGGATAGCGGCCGTTGGCGTGGCCGCACGCCGCGCAGTTGGGCTCGACCTTAAGATAGCCGCGAAACAGCTTGCCTTGGCCGCAATTGGGGCATTTGCGGGTGAAGCCGCGCGACAGGCCGGTCCAGAGAACACCCTTTTCCATGCAGCCTATGTATGCGCAATGGGCTTCAAGCGCACCCTTACTTAAGCGAAATCGGCCTACAAAAGCCGACCCGACGACAGGAACCTGAATGATGAACGCGCTGGATCGGTCGCGAGACGCGCTTTTTGTCGAGCGGCTTCACGCCAAGACCGTTGCTCGGGGCCTCGCCTGGGCGCCTTCGGAGCACGAGGGTCGGTTCTGCGTCGAGGTCGGCGACTGGCTGGTTGAGATCGGCGAGGGTGGGGCCGACTACGGCTCGGAAATCCTGATCTGCGGCAAGGACGGCAAGGCGCTGGAGCTTCTGAGCCCGGGTCCTTCAAAGGAGAGCCGCCAGCTGTTCGCCCAGACCTATGAAGGCGCGCGCCGGATCGCACTCGGGGTCGATGCGGTGATCGACAGCCTGATCGAAAGTCTGGGCTAGCGACCTAGAGCGCCAAGTGCAGGAATTGGTTGAAGTCGCTGCGCACGTATTCGGCGAAGGCTTCGCCATTGCGGAAGCCGCGTCGACGATAGAGGGACAGGGCCGGTTCGAAGGCGTCTCCGCTACCGGTTTCGAGGCTGAGCCGCTTGAGCCCCCGCGCCCGGGCCGCGTCGATGACGGTCTCCAGGAGGGTGGCGCCGACGCCCTTGCGCAGATGATCCGGGTGGGTGCGCATCGACTTGAGCTCGCCCCCGGCGTCATCAAGCTGTTTCAGCGCCGCGATCCCCGCGATCGCCTCGCCGTCCCAGGCGGTCCAGACGGTGACGTTCGGTTGCCTTAGACCGGAGAGGTCCAGCGCGAAGGAATGCCCCGGCGGCGAGGTCGCATGCATTCCCGACAGATGCAGGGTCAGGAGAGCGCGGGTCGGCGCTCCGGCGAGGTCGTCTTCGCGGATGACCAGCACAGGCCGCCCGAGCCCTTAGCGCGGCGCGCGCTTGGCCAGAATCCGTTGCAGGGTGCGACGGTGCATGTTCAGGCGCCGGGCGGTCTCGGAGATGTTGTGGCCGCAGAGTTCATAGACCCGCTGGATGTGCTCCCAGCGCACGCGGTCGGCCGACATCGGGTTTTCAGGCGGCGGCGGCGCCACGCCGTTGCGGGAGGCCAGCAGGGCGCGGGCCACGTCGTCGGCGTCGGCGGGCTTGGGCAGATAATCGACCGCCCCGGCCTTCACGGCCGCGACGGCGGTGGCGATGTTGCCGTAGCCGGTGAGCATGACCACCCGGGCGTCGGGACGTTCGGCGTGGATGGCCTCGACGACCTGCAGGCCATTGCCGTCCTCAAGCCGCATATCAAGCACGGCGAAGGCCGGCGCACTGGCCCGCACGGACTGAATCGCCTCCTCGATCGAGCCGACGAGTCGGGTTTCGAAGCCGCGTTGCTCCAGCGCCCGTCCGAGCCGGGTTCGCAGCGGCGCATCGTCGTCGAGCACGAGCAGGCTCTTGTCGGGCAGGGCTGCGATGGCGGTGGAGACGTCGGTCATCTAGGGCTCGATCCTGGCCCGCCAAAATTGCGCACCAGTCACAATGTCGCAGCTTTGAGGGGGGGGCTTCAAGCCCTTGCATTCATTCCGTTCAGAACGGTTCGGGGGGGGCCTCGACCGCATCGCGCCGCCAATGGGCGACGATGACCGCGCCGCCGGTGCGGGCGTTGCGGAATTGGACCTTGGCCCCGGTACGCTCCAGCAGGGTCTTGGCGATGAAGAAGCCCAGCCCCATGCCGTGGTGATCCGAGCGCGAGCCCTCGCCGTGGCTTCGGGTGGTGACATAGGGCTCGCCCAGGCGGGCGATCACCTCGGGCGCGAAACCCGGTCCGTCGTCGCGCACCACGATCGACAGGTCGTTCTCACCATAGTGGGCGGTGACCTCGACGCTGGCCTCGGCGAAGTCGGCGGCGTTCTCGACGAAGGCCTGCAGGGCGTGCAGCACCTCTGGCAGGCGCTTCACTTCCAGGATCGGGGCTCCAGGGTCGCAGGTCACCTCGGTGGAGATCAGGACGCCGACGCCGCGGTGGGGTTCGGAGACCTCCTCCAGCAATTGAGACAAGCTCATGCGGGCGTGTTGGGCGTCGGCGGTGTCGGGTTGACGCGACAGCTTCTTCAGGATGTCGCGGCAGCGTTCGGCCTGGGAGACGAGGAGCTGGAGGTCCTCGGAGATCGGCCCCTCGGGCGCGCCACGCAGCATCTCCTTAGCCACGACCTGGATGGTGGCGAGCGGGGTTCCCAGCTCGTGGGCGGCGGCGGCGGCGAGGCCGCCCAGGGCCGAGAGTCGCTGTTCGCGAGCCAGCACCGCCTGGGTCGCGGCCAAGGCCAGCTCCATCCGCGAGGCTTCCGCCGAGGCCTGCCAGGCGTAGGCGGCGGTGAAGACGATGCCGCAGCTTTCGCCAAGCAGCAGGGCGATGCGGAACTGATAGGGCAGGTCGAAGGCCTCGCCCGGCCTGAAGGGCAGGGGGACGGACCACAGATAGAGGGCGAGCGAGGCCAGCAAGGCCAGGGCCACCAGCAGCACCGCTTCGCGGAACTGGAGGGTGGCGGCGGCGACCGTGGGGGGGGCCAAGAGGAGCAGTGCGAAGGGGTTGGCGAGGCCCCCGGTCAGGCCGAGCAGCAGGGAGACCTGCACCAGGTCGAAGCCGAGTTGCACCAGAGCCTCGCGCTTGGCGAAGATGCGGGTTCCGGGCCAGGCCAGTCCGATGGCGATATTGGCCAGGGCCGCGGCGGCGATGACCAGAAGGCAGGAGACCCAGGGCAGCTCGTAGCCCAGGAGGAAGTGGGTGATCAGGACGGCGGTGGTCTGACCCGCGATGGCGGCCCAACGGATCAGCACCAGGGTGCGCAGCCGCAAGCCGCGTCGGGCCTCGGCCCAATCCCACAGCCGCCCGCCGCCGGGGTCGGCGCCGCCGCCTTGCCAGCCGCTAGGCGCGGTCCTATCGAAGGCGAACACGATCAAAGCCTCCTGTGGGGTGGTTTCTGGGTCGCTGAACCTGAACGGTCCAGGCGGCGCACCGCCTCCACCTGGCGACAATGGATGACCCCGGATGACAAGTGAAGGCAAGCCAGTGAAGGCAGGGCCGACGTTCCGCTGGCGCCTGGTCCTGACGCAGATTTTGCTGATCTCGGTCGGGGTCGCCGTGATCGCCGGGATCGGCAAGCTGGCCTACAGCCTGTGGCCGGCGCCGGCAGCGCCGTCTAGTTCGGGCCAGGCGCTGATCGGCGGCCCCTTCCAACTGGTCGATGTCGACGGCAAGCCGGCCGACCAGCGGTTGCTGGAGGGGAAATGGACCACGGTCTTCTTCGGCTACAGCTTCTGCCCCGACGTCTGCCCCGCGACCCTGACCACGCTGAACGCCGCCAAGGCCAGGCTCGGGGCCAAGGCCGATAAGCTGCAGGTGGTCTTCGTCTCGATCGACCCCCAGCGCGACACCCCGGCCCAGCTGAAGACCTATCTTTCCAGCCCGGCCTTCCCCCAACCCATCGTCGGGCTGACCGGGACGCCCGAGCAGATCAAGGCCGTGGCCCGCGCCTACAAGGTCTATTACGCCAAGGCCGAGGGGACCAAGGCGGGGGACCGCGACTATCTGATGGACCACGCCTCGGCCATCTATTTGATGAATCCCAAAGGCCAGTTCGGCCGGCTAGTCGATCCGCGGCTGTCGCCGGACGATATGGCCAAGGCGATCGGCGAGGGGATGGCGGGCCGCTAGACTCGATCGCTAGACTCGGGCCCCGGTTCGTGTTGCAGTGCAACATGCCGGGCGGGTTATGCGTTCTCTTAACCCCGGCCGGCTAAGCTCACGCTGAACGCAGGGTCTGAAAGGCCAAAATGCTGTACGCGCTGCAGGACTACACCTACCACGCCGCCACCCCGATGCGGCTCGCCGCCCTGATGGCGCGAAACGTCTGGGGCGCGCCTGGCAATCCCCTGTCCAAGACCGAATTCGGCCGAACGCTGTTCGCGAGCGCCGACCTTTTCGCCAATGTCACGCGGCGCTACGGCAAGCCCGAGTGGCGCATCGACAGCGTCACCATCAACGGCAAGCCGGTGCGGGTGCGCCAGACCACCACCTGGGCCTCGCCCTGGTGCAAGATGATCCACTTCTCGCGCGACATCGCCGACATGCGCCAAGCTGGCCGCAAGGCGCTGGAGCCGGCGGTGCTGATCGTGGCCCCGCTCTCGGGCCACTACGCCACCTTGCTCCGCGGTACGGTCGAGACCTTCCTGCAGAACCATGAAGTCTACATCACCGACTGGGTGAACGCCCGCGAGGTGCCCCTGCTTGAGGGCCGGTTCGACTTCCACGACTTCGTCGACCATGTGAAGGCCATGGTGGGGGTGATCGGCCCGCGCGCGCACGTGGTCGCCGTCTGTCAGCCCGGCCCGCCCGTGATGGCCGCCGCCGCCCTCCTGGCCGAGGACAAGAGCCCGGACCGCCCGGCCAGCGTCACCCTGATGGGCTCGCCGATCGACGCGCGCCTCGCCCCGACCGCCGCGAACAACCTGGCGCAGGAGCGCCCCTTCGCTTGGTTCTCCAACAACATGATCCACACCGTCCCGGCGCCCTATGCGGGCGCGCTGCGACGGGTCTATCCGGGCTTTGTGCAGCTCTACAGCTTCATGAGCATGAACGCCGACCGCCACCGTCAGGCGCACTGGGCCTATTACGAGGACTTGGTGAAGGGCGATGGCGACGCCGCTGACAAGCACCTGGAATTCTACGACGAGTATCTCTCGGTCCTGGACCTGACCGAGGAGTTCTACCTGCAGACCATCGACTATGTGTTCCAGCGCCACCTTTTGCCCAAGGGCGAACTGGTGCATCGGGGCCGCAAGGTCGACCTATCCAAGATCACCGACGTCGCCGTGATGACGGTTGAGGGCGAGAACGACGACATCTCCGGCGTCGGCCAAACTCAAGCGGTGCATTCGCTGCTGCCCAATCTGCCCGCGCCGCTGCGTGAGCTCTATGTGCAGCCCAAGGTCGGCCACTACGGCGTCTTCCATGGCCGCCGGTTCGAGAATGAGATCTATCCTCGCATCCGCGATTTCATCGCCCGCGCGGATGTGGCGGTCGAGGCCGCTCAGCAGGAAAAGCAGCCCGCCAACGCCAACGCTGCGGCTTAAGCCCGTCTCTCAGCCGGAGTAGGCTGGGAGAATCATGCTGTTCCGTTCCGTATCCGCGGCTCCTGTCGCCGGCGATCTCGTGGAGATCGCCGGGCGACCTGTGCGGCTGCGCGTGCATGGCGCGGCGCGGCGAGTGTCGATCCGCATCGATCCGGCCAAGCGCGAGGCCGTCGCCACCGCCCCCTCGGCCCGCCGTCTGCCCGAAGCCCTGGCTTTCGCCCGCACCCGCGCCGACTGGATCGCCCAGCGGCTCGACGCCCTGCCTGAAGCCTTGGGGTTCGCACCGGGAGCGGTGCTGTCGGTGCAGGGCGCCCCCATTGTGCTGGAGCGGGCCCGCATGCGGATCGCGCCCAAGCTCATCCCCGCCACGCCGGAGGAGCCGGCGCGTCTGCTGGCCTATGGCGAGGGCGCCGCCTTCGCCCGGGCGGTCGAACGCGGGCTTAAGGCCGAGGCGCTGAAGCGGCTGACCGAGCGAACCCTGGTCCATGCGGCGGCGCTTGGCGCGCGGACCCCCTCGGTTGCGGTGATGGACGCACGCGGGCGCTGGGGGTCGTGCACCCCGCCGCAGCGGGGCGCGACCGGCCGGATTCGCTACAGCTGGCGGCTGCTGCTCGCGCCCTACAGCGTGCTCGATTACGTCGCCGCCCATGAATGCGCCCATCTGGTCGAGGCCAACCATGGGCCGCGCTTCTGGGCTCTGGTGAAGACCCTCTACGGCGACCACGCCCCGGCCCGGGCCTGGCTCAAGGCGCACGGCGTGCGGTTGCACGCTACGGGCGCGGCCTAGCGGAGAAGATCGCCGATCGGGTCGGCCGAGGCGGGCGGTCGCAGCGCTGTCGGAGCCGCGGCGGCGGTCGGAGCCTGGGCGGGGGTCGGCGTCGGGGTCGAGCCGGCGTCGAGGGCGGCGTCCTCGGCGATATTGCCGCCGTCGAGCACATCGCCGATCGGGTCGCCATAGACCACGCCCGGCGGTGGATTGGGACCGGCCGGGATGGCGGACACCTTCAGCCGCGGCAGGGCCTGGCCCATGAAACCGCGCCAGATCTGGGCCGGCAGACCGCCGCCGGTGACCTTGCCGGACATGGCGGTGGCGTCGTCCTTGCCCACCCAGACCACGGCCACGAAGCCGCCGGTGTAACCCGCGAACCAGGCGTCCTTGTAATCGGAGGTGGTGCCGGTCTTGCCCGCCAGATCGTAGCCAGGAACCCGCGCCCCGGCCCCCGTGCCGCTGGCGATCACCGCCCGCAGCATCTGGTTCATGTAGGAGAGCGGCGGGTTGCCGAGCACACTCGCGCGGGGCTCGGGCTTGTGCTCATAGAGAAGCTTGCCGTCGGCGGTGCGGATGCGTTCGATGCCATAGGCCTGGACCGACTGGCCGCCGTTGGAGAAGGGGGCGTAGGCCTGGGCCATCTCCAGCGGCGAGACCTCGACCGCGCCGAGCGCCATGGAGGGGTCGGTTCCGATCCGCGAACTGATGCCCATGCGGTGGGCGGTGCGGGCGACATTGTCGCGCCCGACCTCGTCGGCCACCCGAGCGGCGACGGTGTTGATCGACTGGGCGACAGCGATCTGGATGGTGATCGGGCCCATGTATTTGTTGGTGTAGTTGCGCGGGGTCCAGCCGGCGATGGTCACAGGCTCGTCGACCTCGGGGGTCTCGGGCGTCCGGCCCGCCTCCATGGCGGTCAGATAGACGAAGGGCTTGAAGGAGGAGCCGGCCTGACGCTTGGCGTCGACCGCGCGGTTGAACTGGCTGTCGGAATAGTCGAGGCCGCCGATCATGGCGCGGACCCGACCCGCGCTGTCGAGCGCGACCACGGCCGATTGCAGCGTGGCCTTGCCGTTGCGCACCAGGACCTGTCTGGCGACCGCCTCGGCCGAGGTGTTGATCGGCAGGTCGAGCGTGGTCTCGACGATCAGATCCTGCTCGGGCTGACCGACCAGGGCGCGCACCTGGTTGTCGATCCAGTCGACGAAATACTGAGCGTTCTGGCTGGCGATTCGCTTGGACACCTTCACCGGATGGGCGAAGGCCTCGTCGCGCTGGGCGGCGCTGATGGCGCGGGTCTCGACCATCTTGTCGAGCACGATGGTGGCCCGGCGGGCGGCGCGCTCTGAATCGGACACCGGGCTGTAGCGCGAGGGGGCCTTCAGCAGGCCGGCCAGGAGGGCGGCCTCGCCGACGGTCAACTGGGGCGCGGGCTTGTTGAAATAGCGCTGGGCGGCGGCCTCGATGCCGTAGGCGCCGGCCCCGAAATTCACCCGGTTGAGATAGAGGGCGAGGATCTGGTCCTTGCTGAATTTCCACTCCAGCCAGACCGAGAGCATCAGCTCCTGGACCTTGCGCTTGTAGTTCTGGTCGGCGGTCAGGAAGAGGTTCCTGGCCAGCTGCTGGGTGATGGTCGAGCCGCCGCGCAGGGGACCGCCCTTGTGGGTCAGATTGTAGGTGACCGAGCGGACGATGCCGAAGGGGTCGAAGCCGAAGTGGTGGTAGAAGCGCCGATCCTCGATCGAAACGAAGGCGGCCGGCACATAGGGCGGCAGTTTCGATAGGTCGACCGGCGGCGCGTACTGGCTGCCGCGCGAGGCGATCAGGGCGCCCGAGCGATCCAGATAGGCGATCGAGGGCTGGCGCTGGATCTCATAGAGTTTGTAGGTGTCAGGCAGGCCGCGAGCGAACACCGCCAGGAAGGCGATCAGGAAGATCAGGCCCCAGAGGCCGACGACCGTTGTCCAGTAGAAGAGGGCCTTCCAGCCGGTGCGGCTTCCGATGCGGAAACCGCCGCCGCCGCCGCCGCCAGGGCGACCGCCACCACCGCCCCCAGGACGGCCGCCGCCGGATTGTCCGCCGCCTGAGCCACCGCCGCCTTGGGGCCTAGGGCGCTCGGCGTTCGCCATCTCGTCAACTCCAGCGCAAATCGGCCCTGCGGCTGTGTAGCGCAAGCCGCGTTGCGCCGCGAGTATCCGAAACCGTGGCCGTTGTCACACAAGCCTGTGGCCTTGAAATGACGCGACAAACCGTCACGCCGCAGTGCGGTAAGTCGGGCTTCACCTTTGGCTCTTATGGTCTACCCAGGACATGTCGGGCTCGAAAGAGTCGCTCGGAAGCCTCCGGATGCGTAATCAACTGACGGCAGCCCTCTTCGCCGCCGCCCTGGCCAGCATCAGCTTCACGACAACTGCTCACGCCGAAACGGCCTGGCAGTGCGCCCCCTTCGCCCGCTTCTTCTCCGGCATCAAGATCTTCGGCGACGCCTGGACCTGGTGGGAACAGGCCTCGGGCAAATACGCCAAGGACCACACGCCCGACTCCGGCGCAGTGCTGGTGTTCAAGCCCTATGGCGCGATGAAGAGCGGCCACGTCGCCGTGGTCAGTCAGGTGCTGACCGACCGGATCATCCAGGTCACCCACGCCAACTGGGGCGGGGCGCGCGGCAAGGTCGAGAATGATGTGACCGTGGTCGACGTATCGCCGCAGGGCGACTGGAGCCAAGTGAAGGTCTGGTACGATCCTTCGGGCGATCTGGGCCGAACCACCTATCCGACCTTCGGCTTCATCCACGCCGCCGCCCAGCAGATGGCCGAAAGTGCGACCAGCGCCATGGCTGGCGTCAAGGCGCGCTAGGCTTCAAGCCAAATCGTTTTGGGTCGACCAGAGCCGCGAGTTCGCGCGCGAGCGGTCGCGGCCGCCCCATCGCCTGGGCGGCCACCTCTTCGGCCAGAAGGGGCGCGAAGCTGAAGCCGCGCCCGCCTAGACCGCCTAGAACATAGACGCCGTCGCCCAGCGCTCCGGCGACCGGCAGCCGGTCGGGGGTCGTGGCGCGGATCGAGGCGCGGCTCATCAGGGGCCTGCCCTCAAGCCGGGCGGCCAGGGCCGGGCGGGCCTTCTTCAGGCTTTCGAGGTTGCGCGCGTCGTCCTCGGACGAGGTCTCCGCATCGGTGCGGCCCCGGTCGTGGGTGGCTCCGAACAGGACGCCGGGGTTCAGGGGAACAGCGTAGCCGCCCCAGCCGGCGGCGAGGCCGGCCTCCGGCTCCGGGGTCCAGCTGGCCTGGCCCCGTACGGGCTCCAACGGCAGATCGACGACGCCGGCGATCTCCCAGCCGGCGGCGAGGCAGACGGCGTCGAAACGGCCCAGCTCGGTCCCCGCCTCGTCGATCAGCGCCCAGCCGCCCCCGCGCCGCTCCAGGGCGTCGACCCTGGGGCCGATCAGCGCCTTGGCCAGCCAGGTCTCAAGCACCACCGGGGGGGCGACCGTCAGGGCGTCACGTTCGAACAGGCCCGCGGCAGCCTTGGCTTCCCCGAGCCAGGCGGCGGCGTCATCCGGGCCAATGGGGGCAAGGGCGCCGGGGTCGAACCCGTCCCAATCGGCCAGGGTCTGGAAGCGCGCCCGGTCGCGGGGCTGGCGCTCCAGTTCCAAGCCCCCTTCGGCGATAACGGCCTCGGGGATCTGTCGGTAGAGGGAGGCCGCGCGGGCGTGGGCGTGGGCCGACAACCGGGCCACCGGGCCGCCGCCGGCGTCCAGGCGCGGCGCGACCAGGGCGGCTGGATTGCCCGAGGCGCCGGCTCGGGACGCAAACAGGTCGGGCTCGACGCCGAGGCGGCGGAAGGCGCGAATGAGGGATGCGCCGGCGATCCCGGCGCCGATCACGGCCACGCGGGGAACCTGAAGCTTGACGGGCTCGCCGGGCAGGCGCGCTTCCAGCCGCTCGCGCTTCCTGCCGTGGCCGGGACGTTTCTCGATCTCGAAGCCGCCGGCCGTGAGCGCGCGGCGCACCGCGCCGGCGACGGTGAAGGTGGCCGCTCTGGCGCCGGGGGCCGATCGGGCCGCGACCAGGGCCAGGAGCTCCTCGCTCCACATCTGCGGGTTCTTGGCCGGGGCGAAGCCGTCGAGGAACCAGGCGTCGGCGGCGCCGCTCCAGCCGGTCAGGGCCTCGGTCGCCTCGCCGACGATCAGGTCGAGGGTCACGTCATGGGGTAACTCGATTCGGTGCAGGCCCCGACGCCCGAGCGGCCACTCGGCCAGGAGCGGCTCGGCGATGGCGGCGAGCTCGGGCCAGACGAAAAGGGCGCGCACGGCGTCCTCGCGCGACATGGGATAGGCTTCGACGGAGAAGACGTTCAGCCGGGCGCCCGGTTCGCGGGTGCGGCTCCAGAGCTCGACCAGGGCCAGGATGTTGAGGCCGGTTCCGAATCCCAGTTCGGCCACCGTGAAGCTGATTCGGCCTTTCCAGGCCTCGGGCAGGCCGCAGCCCACGAGGAAGACGGCGCGGGTCTCGTCCAACCCTTCGCCGGGCTGGAAATAGACATCGCCGAATCGCGCCGAGCGGGGCGCGCCTTCAACCCATTCGAGCGGCTCGGTCATGGGATGGGTTTAAGGCGCCTATGGCGATTCAAGAATGGGTCCCAGCCTTCGCCGGGACGCCCGAAGTCGGGCGGAATCAAAAAGGGCCGCCCACGAGGGGCGGCCCTTCCCGAAGTCTATGACTTGGAAGCTTACGGCGCGACGGCGTTGGTCACGGCGTTGGCGTCGGCGGCGTTGGCGTCGGCCGGAACGGCGTTGGCGTCGGCCGGGGCCACTTCAACCACGTTGGTGGTTTCGGTCACGTTGTTGACGGCTTCTTCCTTCTTGGCGCAGGCACCGAGGGTCAGGGCCGAAGCGATCGAAGCGGCGACGAGGATCTTGGTGAAGGTCATTGGATGAGTCCCTTGGAGGTTGGAGGCAGGTACGCGTCTATCACTGATCCGTGATCATAGACAGATATCCCGCGATGCAAAAGGCCCGCCAGTGATGGCGGGCCTTCCGAATTTCAGCCGCGGGCCCCTTACGGGGTGGTCGTGGTGTTGGTCGTCATCGTGGTGTTGGTGGTGGTCACGGTGTTGGCGTCGGCCGGAACGGCGTTCGCGTCGGCCGGGGCCACTTCGGTCACGGTGGTGTTTTCCACGACGTTGGTGGTGTTGGTTTCAGCCGGCTTGCTGCAGGCGGCGACCGACAGCGCCGAGACGGCGGCGGCGGCGACCAGGATCTTGCGCAGAGTGATGGAGGTCATGTCCCTGTCCCCTTAAGGAGTGGAGGTGAAAGCGTGTTGCTACACAAACCTTGCGTCCCGCTCATCGGGCAGCGTTGTCCGCCGCCGACTCGCAAGACTCCACGTTTGCTGTGGAAGCCATAGGACGACCCCCGCGAGTGAGCAAGCGCAATAATCCTGGCCTTCAGCAAAAGTTCTTATGAATCAGGGTTAAGCACCTTCGGCGGGGATATTGTTCAGCGCCTCTTCGAGCTGAGCGAAGCTTGGCTGGGCCGGGCTCGGGACATTGCCGCGGCCGATCTCGACCGAGATTTGGGCGGCGTTGCCGTGCAGGTGGGCGACCAGCACCGAGCGGATGATCCGGTAGAAGGCGCCCTCTTCCTCGACGACCTCTTTCAGCCGGGTCGCGAAGGGGCCGACCAGGCCATAGGCGAGAAACACGCCCAGGAAGGTGCCGACGAGGGCCGAACCGATCATCTCGCCCAGCACTTCGGGGGGTTCGGTGATCGAACCCATGGTCTTGATGACGCCCAGCACGGCGGCGACGATGCCGAGCGCGGGCAGGGCGTCGGCGAGGGACTGCAGCGCGCCGGCCCCGGCGAGCCCCTCGTGATGGTGTTTCTCGAGCTGCAACTCCATCGCGTCCTCGACCTGGTGCGGGTCCTCCAGGTTCATCGTCATCATCCGCAGGGTGTCGCAGATGAAGTCGGTGGCGAAGTGGTCCTTCCCGATCTTGGGGTAGCGGGAGAAGATGGTGCTGTCGTGCGGGTTCTCGATATGGCTCTCGAGGGCGATGACGCCCTTGGACTTCATCGTCTTGGTCAGCAGGAAGAGCAAGCTGAGGAGGTCGGTGTAGTCCTTGGCTTTCCACTTGGGTCCGGCGAAGACCTTGCCCATGCCGCCGGCGGTGGCCTTGATCGTCGGCATGGAGTTGGAGATCAGGAACGAGGCCACGCCCGCGCCGCCGATCGCCATCATCTCGTGCGGGGCGGCGTGCAGGATCACGCCCATGTTGCCGCCGGTCATGATGTAGCTGCCGAACACCAGGCCGAACAGCAGCACGATGCCGATAATCTGGAACATGGATTGGCGGACCCGGCTCTAGAGTGGGGTCCTTTATTGGCGGAAGATGGTTAACCGCGGGTGAGTGGGGGTGCGGGACGGGGGCGGTTGCACAACACCCGGCCTCCCCGGCGAAGGCCGGGGTCCAGCTACGCCGCCCTGTCCTGCAATGTCCCCAACCTGAGCCCCGGCCTTCGCCGGGGAACTCGGAATAGAAGGACTAGTCCTCCCAGGCCAGCTCCACACCCAGGCTCGCCAGCACGTCCCAGTACTCCGG
>CANJKM010000002.1 GCA_947474805.1 Caulobacterales bacterium
ACATCACCGGCGACCTGTTCAAGCTGCCGGCCGGTCCTGTCGGTTTTGCCGCCGGCCTCGAGCACCGCAAGAACGAGGCCCAGGACGTCCCCGACCCCTATGCCAACGCCACCGCGCAGTTCCTGGCGGCCGGAACCCAGACCACCTCGTCCCAGACCCGCACCGCGACTGTCGGCAGCTACAGCCTGAACGAAGTCTACGGCGAACTGTCCGTGCCCCTGCTCAAGGACATGGCGCTGGTGCGAAACCTCGATCTCAGCCTAGCCGGACGCTATTCGAAATATAATCTGTTCAAGGGCAAATCGACCTTCAAGGTCGGCGCCTCCTACCGTCCGGTCGACGGATTGATGTTCCGGGGCACCTATTCCCAGGGCTTCCGCGCGCCCTCGATCCTGGAGCTCTACCAGGGCGCCCGGCAGACTAGCTTCCAGGGGACCGATCCGTGCAACGGCGGCCAGGCCGCCAACGCCAGCAAGCCGGGCTGCGTGGGCGTGCCGGCCAACTACAACCAGCTGAATTTCAACGGCAACGGCCTGATTCCGGGCACCACTTCGGGCACCACGACGCTGAAGCCCGAGACGGCCAACACCTACAGCTTCGGCGTCGCTCTGCAGCCGGCCTTCCTGCGCGGCTTCTCCCTGACCGTCGACTACTACGACATCAAGGTGAAGGACGCGATTTCGTCCCAGGCGCCGGTCCAGATCCTGACCCTCTGCGCCTTCTCGGCCGGAGCCTTCTGCGATCTCGTCCGGCGTGATCGAAACACGGGCGAGGTGCTGAACCTGATCCAGGCCTCGCAGAACCTGAACCGCGTCGAGACCGCGGGTATCGACACCACTGTCCGCTACGACTTCCGCACCTCGATCGGCCGGTTCAGCGCCGTGATCGACACCAGCTATCTGTCCAAGTTCCGCACCATCGCGCCCAATCCGAACGGTGGCGCGGTGATCGTCGACGATCGCGCCGGCAAGGGCGATCAGCCCCGCGCGACCTATCCGCGTTGGAAGGGCCAAGGCTCGTTGCGCTGGTCGCCGGAGTGGTTCGACCTGACTTATCGCGCCCGCTACATCGGCTCCTCGACCGACGTCGTAAACCCGGTGAAGGATGCCCGCACCAAGGCGATCATTTATCACGATCTGGAGGGGACCTACCGCCTTCCCAGCCTGAAGAGCGACATCTCTATCGGCGTGTCGAACATCTTCGACAAGATGCCGCCGGCCTCCTACGCCAACGCCCCGATCAACTTCGACATCTATACCTACGACGTTCGAGGGCGTTACGTGTACGCGAGGGTTTCCAGCCGCTTCTAGGGCCCGCATCTGATGGCAGCAACCGAAGCGCCGGACGAACCAACCGCCCCGGCGCGGCGGGGCGTCCTAGACCGGATCGAGAGGATCGGGAACGCGCTTCCCGATCCGGTCTTCATCTTCCTCTTCTTCATCGGCCTGGTGGTCGCGGCCTCGGTCGCGGCCCATCTCGCCGGCTGGTCGGCCGTGCATCCGATCACCGGAAAGACGCTCGCCGTCGACAACCTCATGTCGGCCAAGAACGTCGCCCGGCTGCTGGTCGATATGCCGGGCACCCTGACCGGCTTCCCGCCGCTCGGGCTGGTGCTGGTCGTCATGCTGGGCGCGGCGGTGGCGGAGCGCTCGGGCCTGTTCGCCGCCATCCTCGGCGGCCTCGCGCCCAAGCTGCCGCTCTGGGCCCTGACGCCTGGCGCCTTCCTCCTGGGCCTGATGTCCCACCACGCGGCTGATGCGGCCTATGTCGTGCTGATCCCGCTGACGGCTCTGATTTACGCCCAGGCCGGGCGTCATCCCCTGGCTGGTCTCGCCGCCGCCTACGCCGGCATCTCAGGCGCCTTCGCCGGCAATCTCATCCCCGGCCAGTTCGACGTCCTGATGCTCGGCATCACCCAATCGGCGGCCCGGCTGATCGACCCGGCCTTCGTCATGAATCCGCTGGGCAACTGGTGGTTCACCGCCGCCATCGGCCTCCTCTTCACCCCCATCGCCTGGTTCGTCACCGACCGGATCGTCGAGACGCGTCTGCCGCCCTGGCGTCCGGAGGGCGAGATCGCCGAAACCCTGGAGCAGCCCGACGTCGACGAGGCCGGCCGAAAGCGTGGCCTCGCGCGCGCCGGCTGGGCCGCGCTCGCCGTCGCCGCCCTGTTCGCCGCCCTGACCCTCCTGCCGGGCTTTCACCCGCTGGTCGACGACGCGGCCAAGGGACCCGCGCGCTACACGCCCTTCTATCAGGCCCTGATCGCCGCCTTCGGCCTGCTCTTCTTCGCCGCCGGCTGGGCTTATGGCTCGGGCGTCCGCACCGTCCGGTCGCACCGCGACGTGGTCGAGATGATGGGCGAGGGCATGAAGTCGATGGGCCCCTATATCGTGCTCGCCTTCTTCGCCGCCCACTTCGTCGCCATGTTCGCCTGGTCCAACCTCGGACCGGTGATGGCGATCAAGGGCGCCGCCGGGTTGAAAGCCCTGGCCCTGCCGACGCCGCTCCTGCTGCTGGCCCTTCTCGCCATGTCGGCCGTGCTCGACCTCGCCATCGGCTCGGCCTCGGCCAAGTGGATCGCCATGGCCCCCATCGCCGTGCCCATGCTGATGCTGCTCGGCGTCTCGCCCGAGCTCGCCACCGCCGCCTACCGGATGGGCGACAGCTTCTTCAACATCGTCACGCCGGTCGCCTCCAACTTCCCCTTGGTGCTGATCATGTGCCGGCGCTGGGACAAGGGCTTCGGGGTCGGCTCTCTGATCGCGTTGATGCTCCCCTACACCCTCTGCTTCATCGTGGCCGGCCTTAGCCTGGTGGTGGTCTGGTCCAGCCTGCGTCTGCCGGTCGGCCCGGGCGCGCCCGCGACCTACACCCTGCCCGCGATCGCGGCGCCGCGATGAACCGCATCGCGCCCAAACTCTCGGGGGAGATCCTCGTCGAGCACGACGTCATGGTCCCCATGCGCGACGGCGTGCGGCTGGCCACCGACATCTACCGGCCTGCCGGCGCGACCGGTCCCCTGCCGGTGCTGTTCGAGCGCACGCCCTACGACAAATCCGGGGTCAATCACGGCGACCGCACCGCCGCCGACCCGACCCTGAAGTCCCGCCCAGAGATCGCCATGGCCTTCGCCCGCGCCGGCTATGTCGTGGCGGTGCAGGACTGCCGGGGCCGCTACAACTCCGAGGGCGTCTTCGCCAAATACACCAGCGAGGCCGAGGACGGCTTCGACGGCGTCGCCTGGTTCGCGGCCCAGCCCTGGTGCGACGGCCAGGTCGGGACCTATGGCCTCTCCTACGGCGCCCACGCTCAGGCGGCGCTCGCCAGCCTCGACCCGCCGGCCCTTCGCGCCATGTTCCTCGACAGCGGCGGCTTCTCCAGCGCCTTCCGATCCGGCATCCGCCAGGGCGGCGCCTTTGAGCTGAAACAGGCGACCTGGGCCCATAAACACGCCCTCCTCAGCCCCGAGACCGCCGCGGACCCCGCCCGCAAGGCGGCGCTGGAGGCCGAGGACATCAAGGCCTGGTTCCACAAGCTGCCCTGGTCGGAGGGGAAGTCCCCGCTGCGCTCTGCGCCCGAGTTCGAGGCCTACCTCTTCCAGCAATGGCGCACCGGCCTGTTCGGCCCCTATTGGATGCAGAGCGGCCTCTGGGCGGCCGGCGCCTACGACGCCTTCGCCGATGTGCCCCAGGTCCATATGGCCAGCTGGTACGACCCCTACGCCCTTACCGCGACCGAGAACTACACCGGGCTCTCGGCCCGCAAGAAAGGGCCCATCAAGCTGGTGCTCGGCCCCTGGACCCACGGACAGCGCTCGGTGACCTTCGCCGGCGACGTCGACTTCGGCCCCCGCGCCACCCTCGACGGCGCCCTGGCCGAGACCTACGTCGCCCTGCGGCTGGCCTGGTTCGACCACTGGCTGAAGGGCGAGGGGCGCGATCCCCTTCCCCCGGTCAAGCTGTTCGTCATGGGTGGCGGCTCGGGCGGCAGGACCGCGCAAGGAAGGCTCGACCACGGCGGCCGCTGGATCGACGCCCAGAACTGGCCGCCGGCGGGCGCCAGGCCCGTCGCCTTTCACCTGCACGCCGACGGCGGCCTCGCCCCCACGGGGCCGACCGAGGCCGAAGCCTCGCTAGGCTACGTCCACGACCCGGCTCATCCCGTCCCGACCATTGGCGGCGCCATCGCCTCGGGTGCGCCGATCATGGAGGCGGGCGCCTTCGACCAGCGCGAGGGCGCCGACGTCTTCGGCGCCGCGCCGCCTTACCACGCGCTGGCCGACCGGCCGGACGTCCTGGTGTTCCGCACCCCGCCGCTCGAGCGGGACCTGGAAGTTATCGGCGATTTTTCCGCCGAACTCTGGGTCTCGTCGGACGCGCCCGACACCGACTTCCATATCAAACTGATCGACGAGCATCCGCCGAGCCCGGATTATCCGCAGGGCTTCGCCATGAACCTGGCTCACGGCGTCCTGCGCGCCCGCTATCGCGAGGGCTTCGACCAGGAGGTCTTCCTCCAGCCGGGCGTTCCGGTACAGGTCCGCATCCAGGGCTTCCCGACCGCCAACCTGTTCCGCCAGGGGCACCGGCTGCGGATCGACGTTTCTTCCTCGAACTTCCCGCACTTCGATGTGAACCCCAACTCGGGCGAGCCTGAGGGGTTCGCCGACCAGGCCAAACTGGCGCATAATCGCATCCACATGGACCGTAGTCGGCCCTCGCGCGTGATGCTCAGCGTGACGGCGGGCCTGACGTCCGGAGACTGACCGAGGGGGCGAGTTGAAGCTGAACCTGCGCGCCCTGGAGGGCTTCCGCGAAACCATGCTCACCGGTTCGGCCACGGCCGCTGCGGCCCGCATGGGGCTCAGCCAGCCCGCCGTCAGCCGGCTGATCGCCCAGGTCGAAGAGGATTTCGGCTTCGAACTCTTCTACCGGGACAAGGGCCGGCTCACCCCGACGCCAGAAGCGCTGATGCTCTATGAGGAGGTCGGCTCGACCTTCGCCAGCATCGACCGCATCACCAACCTGGCGCGCGACATCTCCAGCTACAACACCGGCCTGCTGAAGGTGGTGGCGCCGCCCAGCCTGTCGGAAGGCGTGGTGTCGGAGCTGCTCACCCGCTTCGTCGCCCTCTATCCCAAGGTTCGGATCTCGATAGACAGCCGCAGCGCCGAGACCGCCAAGGCCCTGGTCGCCAGCCGCAACGTCGACTGCGGCTTCGCCAAGCTGCCGCTGAACCGGCCCGACCTCGCCGCCGAGCTCCTGTCCTCGACCGAGACCGTCTGCGCCTTGCGGCGCGAACACCCGCTCGCGAAGTACGAGGTGCTCACCCCCGAACTCCTGCGAACCGAGTCCCTGATCCTGCTCGGCCTCGGCAGCTATACGCGAATGCAGATCGACGACGCCTTCAAGGCGGCGGGCGTGCGTCCCAACGTCAAGATCGAGACCCACACCGTCGCCTCGGCCTGCTCCTTCGCCAGCCGGGGCCTCGGCGTCGCCATCGTCAATGAGATGATGGCCAGGACCTTCCCAAGTCCCGACATGGTGCTGCGGGTGTTCCGGCCGCAAATCCTGCATCCCTACGTCTTCATCACCTCGTCCCTGGCTCCGATGAACCGGCTGGCCCGCGCCCTCCTGGACGTCGCGCTCGACTATTTCGCCGAGGCGCCGCCCGCCAGCTAGAGCGACGTTGCAACTTTCACGATCCTGAGGTCTTCTGCGTGCAAGCTATCGGTCTTGTGGGGGGACGGGTCATGACTGCGGTAAACGCCAGCGGCGGCGCGCTCGATTTCGGGGCGGTAATCGATTCCACCTTCAAGACCGTCGAACGCAACCTAGCGTCCTTCATCATCGTCTCGGGGCTGCTCTACGGCGTCCCAAGCTTCCTCATGCAGCTTCTGGTCGGCCTCGGCGCCAATGGCGGAGCCTCGAGCCTTACCTCGCTCGGCGGCCTGATCGGGCTGGTGGTGATGTTCACCGGCACGGCGGCGCAGGTCGGGCTGATCCAGGGCGCCGGCGCCGACCTTGATGGCGGGGAAAGGACCGCCGCTGAGATGATCCGCGGGGGCCTGCGTCTGGTGTTGCCCGCGCTTGGGCTCGTCATCTGCCTGTTTGTGGGCGTTGGGGTCGGACTGGTGCTGCTGGTCGTGCCCGGCGTGGTCCTGGCGATCATGTGGTCGATGAGCCTGCCTGTCCTGGCGCTCGAAGGGAGCAAGGTTTTCGCGGCCTTCCCGCGTAGCGCCGCCCTGACCAAAGGCGCGCGCTGGCAGATCTTCCTGCTGATGCTGGTCCTGATGGTCGGGGGCTTCATCGCCTCGGCCCTGCTGGGGCTGCTGATATCCCTCCCGCTGGGACTCTTCGGCCTGGGGGCGCTCGGCATGGGTCTGGGCAGCGCCTTCATCAGTTGCGCCCTCCAGATCGTCGGGGCGGCAGGGTCGGCCGTGGTCTACCACCAGCTCAAAGCCACAAAGGAAGGGCCAAGCCAAGCGGCGATCGCCTCGGTCTTCGACTAGGCCGCGTCGAACTTGTCCTTGCGCCGGCGCCCTAGCAGCAGCCGCGCTTCCAACCGCCCGCGCAGGGCCGCGTAATAGGCCTCCAGGAAGCCGGCGTCGGTCTCGTCGTGTCGCGCGACCCAGCCGATCTTGCGGCGGATGCGCTCGGCCACCGTCCGCAGGGTCTCACGCTTCCTGCCGCGCAGCACCTCCTCCAGCACCTGCAGTTCCTTCACCCCATAGGCGTCGAGCTGAGCGGCGCTGAACACGAACACCGGACCCGCGTCGGGCAGGGCCTCGGTCAGGTCGGCCACCATCTTCCGTTGCGGCCGCTGCACCACCCAGGTCCCGGCCACCAGGTCGCCGACCCGGAGCCGGTCGCGGTTGAACAGCGGGAAGAAGCAGAAGATCCCGCTCCAGAGCAGGCCCAGCAGCATGATCCAGCTGTCCATCCCGCGCGCCTCCATCCCCAGGAAGGTCAGGGGCAGGAAGATCTCGATCTCGCGCATGGCGTTGCGGGCCACGATGGCGTCGGCGGTCAGGCGGCCGCCGCTGCGCGACACCACCCTTATGCCCATCGCCCGTTTGCCCGGGGACGCCGCCCGCGCCCCGAACTCGAAGGCCAGGAACCAGGCGTTGCGCAGCAGGAAGGAGCCCAAGAGCCAGATCACCCCGACCACCGCCATCCCATTGGGCCGGCCGAGCAGGGGGATCACCACGAGGAAACAGCCGATGGTCAGTGCGATCAGAACCGCCAGCATCAGGCAGCAGTCGATCAGGAAGGCCCCGGCTCGCTGGGAGGCGCTGGCCAGCTCGATCCGCAGATCGACCCCCTCGGGCGTGATCAGCTCGCGCTGCAGGCCCGGGGGCGCGGCGACGCTGGCGACGACGGGGCGGCTCACCTCGTCCTCCGGCGCGGGCCATAGAGGTAGTAGCCCCAGATCAGGGCGCTGCCGATCGCGATGGCGTAGCGGGCGACCATGTCGGTGATCAGCTGCCGCCCGAAGCCTTCCAGCAGGCCCGCGATCACCAGCATGACCACCGCGCCGGCCATCAGGGTCGCTGCTTCCCGCCCGGCGGCGGCCAGGGCGTCGACCCGCGCCCGCGCGCCGGGGAAGGCCAGGGCCCAGCCGATCCGCAGTCCCCCAGCCGCGGCCAGGACGCAGGCCAGGATCTCTGTGACCCCGTGGATCAGCAGCCAGCCGCCGAGCTCCACGCCCAGGCCCCGGCTGGAGTAGAGGGCCATCAGCGCCCCCAGCGAACAGCCGTTGGTCAGGATCAGATAGGCGGTCGGCACGCCGAAGGCGAAGCCCAGGGCGAAGGCGAAGATGGCGATCTGGGCGTTGTGGGTGAACAGGAAGCTGGCGAAGACGGCCAGCATGTCGCGCGCCTTGTCGTCGCCCGATCCCAGCGCCTGCGCCAGGGCGGCGGTGGAGCTGGTCGGCGATCGGCCGCCGGCCATGCTCTCGGGGATGAAGACGTAATACCAGTCCGGGTCTTGCTGATAGAGCATGTAGGCGATAGCGGCGCCGAGAAAGAACAGGCCTCCCGCGATCAGGGTCTCGCGCCACAGGGCCCGCGCGCTCGCCGGCCAGTCGTGGATGAAGAAGGCCATCACCCGCGCGCCGATCCTCGGCCGCGCGCCATAGACGACGAAATAGGCGCGGGTGCAGAGGCTCTCCAGATAGTCGAGCAGGCCCTGATCCAGGCTCGTTTCGCGCGCCACCGACAAGGACGACAGGGCCGAGCGGTAGAGGACGGGCAGGGCGATCAGCTCGCTGTCGCTGAGCTTGGAGACGGGCGCACCCTCCAGCTTCTTCAGCAGCGTCTCCAGCGCCTTCCAGTCGCCCTCGCGCTCGCGCCGGAAGCGGGTGCTCTTCAGCTCGACGGGACGCCTCACATCCGGCCCCGTTGCTTCATGAGGAGGTAGCGGTCGATCAGATCGGCGCCGAAACGCTCATAGGGCGACTCGATCACCTCGGCCCCCATGTGGCGCAGCTTGGCGATGCTCAGCTCCCGCTCGCGCAGCAATGCGTCGGCCACGACGGCGCGCGAGACGTCGTCGGGCTCGGCCGGTTCGCGCCCGGCCAGGGTCTCCAGCTCCTCGTCGGCGAACAGGGCGAACAGCACCAGGTGCCGCTTCAAGAGGCGCGAGGTCGACTCGATCAACAGCTGGGCGCTGGTGGTGTCGGCGAAGTCGGTGAAGACGACCACCAGGGCGCGGCGGTCCAGCGCCTCGTTGGCGGCGGCCAGCCCCAGCACGAAATTGGTCTCCGCCTCCGAATAGTCGATCCGCGCGGCCTGCTGCTGGATCATCCCGAAGGCGGTGGTCCCGACCAGCGGCTTGCCGGTCACCCGCGGGCGGGCGTCGAAGGCCGACAGCCCGACCCGGTCGCCGACCTTCAGACTGACATAGGCCAGAGCCAGGGCGGCGTTCAGCGCGCGGTCGAGCTTGGGCGCGCCGCCCACCGGCTCGCCCATCAGCCGGCCGCTATCGAGCACCAGCATCACCGGATGATTGCGCTCGGTGGCGAACTCCTTGCTCAGCAGCATTCCGTGCCGCGCCGACTGCTTCCAGTCGACCGAGCGCATATCCATCCCCGCCTGGTGCTCCCGCAGGGAGTCGAACTCCGAGCCGTCGCCCCGGTCGCGCTGGGCCTTCTGGCCGAAGAAGGCGTCGCGGGCGATCAGGGCCTGCACCGCCGCCTTGACCGAATGGATGTCGGGCGTGATCGGGATCGCCCGCTCGAATGTGCTGCGGGCTTGCAGGTGCAACAGGCCCAGCGGCCCGGTCCAGCGCGCCCAGGCGCCGTCGATCAGCCCTTCGCCCCGGCGGACGGGCGCGAGGTCGAAGCTCAGCCGGGCGCCGCCGTCCTGCACCGGGCCCGAGCGGCGGACCGGGCTGGCGGTGAGCTTGGCGTTGGTCTCCAGCGCGGCTTCCACCCGGCGCGGCCTGCGCCCGGCGAAGACCAGCTCCAGCACCGCCGGCGCGCCACCCCCGACGGCGGCGAGGCTCGCCGGAGAGACCAGCGCGAAGGCGGCCGCGCCTGGTCGGGGCGCCAACAGCGCGTCCAGGCCCAGCAGGAAGACCACGGCGGCGATCCAGGCCAGGGCCGTGATCCACAGGCTCGGCGCCAGCAGGGCGAGCAGGATCGCGGCCGGAGCCCCGGCGGCCATCAGCAGCACGGCGCGCCGGGTCGGATAGATCACCGGGGGGCCTCGACCCGCGCGATCAGGGCCTCGATCGCCTTGTCGGCGTCCAGCCGGTCAATCTCGGCGGCGGGCGACAGGATGATGCGGTGGCGCAGCGCCGGCAGGGCCAGCAGTTTCACATCGTCGGGCACCACATAGTCGCGGCCCTCCAGACAGGCGCGCGCGCGGGCGGCGACGGCCAGCTGGGCCGCCGCGCGGGGGGAGGCGCCGTTCTGGATGTCGGCGCTCTCGCGGGTGGCCCGCACCAGCGCCACGATATAGCCGACGATCTCATCGCTCAGCCGCACCTGGCTCACGGCCGTGACGGCGGCGTCCAGCTCGGCCGGCTTGACCACCGCCTTGATCCCCATCGCCTTGGGATCGGGCTGGCCCGAGGTCGAGCCGTGCGAGGCGACGATGGCCCGCTCCTCGGTCTCGCTCGGATAGGCCATGACCTGTTTGAACAGGAAGCGGTCGAGCTGGGCCTCGGGCAAGGGATAGGTGCCCTGGTGCTCGATCGGGTTCTGGGTGGCGATGACCATGAAGCGGGGGCTCAACCCCTCGGCCTTGCCGTCCAGCGTCACCTTGCGCTCCTGCATGGCTTCAAGCAGGGCCGCCTGGGTCTTGGGCGGGGTGCGGTTGATCTCGTCGGCCAGCAAGAGCTCGCAGAAGATCGGCCCGCGCTTCAGGCTGAAGACCCCGGTCTGGAAGTTGTAGAGGTTGGCCCCGAGGACATCGCCCGGCATCAGGTCGGGGGTGAACTGGATGCGGCCGAAGTCGAGCCCCAGGCAGGTCGCCAGGCATTGAGCCAGGAAGGTCTTGGCCACGCCCGGCGGCCCCTCCAGCAGCACATGCCCCCGCGCGAACAGGGCGGTCAGCATCAGGTCCACCGTCTCGGCCTGGCCGAGCACGCCCTTGGCGATCTCCGCGCGGATTCGCGCGGCCAGATCGGCGATGTCAGAAGCGTTCACGCGTGATCTCCAGTTTCCATCGGTGCAGCCGCCGCGCGGCGGCCATCAGCTCGCCGTCGGTGGCGGCCAGGTTCGCCTCGGCCGCCAGGGCCGAGAATAGGGGTTCGTCCTTGCGCGACAGTCGGTCGAGCGCCGCGTCGATCTTGTCGGGAGCCGCCTCATAGGCGGGCAGGGCGGCCTTGGCGGCGATCCGGCGGATCAGGCCCGCGTAGCGCTCCCCCATCCGGGCGCGCCGCCCGGCCAGACGGATCAGCACCGCCGAGTTCTCAACCAGGACCCGCTTGCCCAGCGCCAGGGCGCGGCCCGGCCGCAGCGCCGGTCCGAACCGTACGGCGGCGTGGGCGCCCATCAGCAGGGCCGCCGCCAGGGCGATCAAGGTGGCGCCGAGGAAGGGCGCGCCGAGCGCCGTCCGCAGCAGCGAGCGCGAACGGCTGAAGCCGTTCAGGGTGACGTCGAACACCACCGGCCCGCCGCCGTCCCGCAGCACCCGGATGATCTCGGCCCCGGCCCGCGCCGTGTGCAGCGAACGCAGGCCCCGGTTGTTCAGGAGGTCGGGGTCGGTGAGCACGAAGGTGCGGCGGTCCAGGGCCAACAGAACCGCCCGGTGGGCCTCGTCCTCGATCAGCGGCGCCGCGCCCGGCGGCGAGAGCGTCTGCAGCCGGTCGATCGAGCCGATCGTATAGGGCCCGCCAGCTTTGAACCTCCCCGCGAGGCCCGTCAGAGTCGGCGCGCCGGAGCCGCGCCGCCGCGTCACGGCCGGGGCCGTGGTGTCGGCCTGCGGGCCGGTCAGTTCCGCCACCGCCAGCGCGGCCCCCGCGGGCGAGACGAGGCCCATCCTGGCGACCCAGCCCCGCCGCTCGGGAACGGGCGCGGTGGTCCATTTGGGCAGCACGACCAGGACGGGCCGCCCCGAGGCCCGAAGCCTGGCCAACGCCTTGTCGTCCAGCTCGCGCACCGGCGGCGTCAGGATCAGCAGGCCCGGCGCGCCGCTCGGGCGGTGCAGCTCGCCCCGGCTGACCAGCACGTCGCCGCCGGCCGTCTTGATCAGCTGGGCGATCCCTGCGAACCCCACCGCCGAGCGCGACAGGGCGTGGGCGCCGCCGTCGCCGCCGTCACGCAGCTCGGGCGCATAGGCGGTCAGGGCTGTCAGGGCGACGAAGGCCGCCACCCCGATCCCCAGCATCAGGGCGACCGCGCGGGTCGTGAAGATCTGGCCCTTTTTGGGCGCGGCGGTGTCGCTCACGCGGCGCCGCTCCAGGCCTGGGGAAAGACGAAGGCCGAATAGGCCTGACGGCAGGCGGCCCAGCCCTCGGCGTCGACCGGCCGCCCGCCGAAGACGGCGCGCTCGACCACGGCGGCGAGCCCGGCGAACAGCGAGCGCGGCTGGGGCGGAACCGCGTCCAGCCGGGCGATATCGCGGCTGGTCAGGGAGGGGGTGATCAGACCCGGCCTGCGCGTCTCCAGGTCCTCCACGCTCCGGAGCAGGAGCAGGTGCACGGCCTCGGCGAACTGACCCTCGGCGGCGAGGCGGTCGGCGTCCTCCAGCAGCGCCTCGGCCCGCTTCCGGGTCGGGCGCCAATCCTCGGCGGCCTTCAGGTTCAAGCCCTGGCTCCGGCCTTGCGCCCAGCGCGGCGACAGCATTTCGCGCGCCAGCAGGACCAGGATCGACAGCATGCCGAGGCCAAGCGCGCCCCACAGCAGATAGGGGATGGCCGGCGCGATCGGTTTGAGGAACTGGGCCAGCGCCTGGAGCAAATCGATCAGCCAGGACGGCGGCGGCTGGGGCGGCGGGATCTGCCCGAACTCGAACTGGATCGACCGGTCCGCTAGCACACGCGCGTGTGCGGCCCCGATCGCGTCCGAAGCCGGGCCTGCGCCCCGATCCTGCATAGTCGCCCCTGAGTTGAATGCCGCCCGGCTACACCAGAGCAGCAATCAGCGCCGATATAAAGCTCGGCTAAGGCCTCTAGGCGAACAGGGGGACGGGGCCGCGTCCGCCGCCGTTCCAGGTTGACCAGTTGGGGAAGACATAGCCCATATCGGCCGCGGCGACGCCGTGCCACTGTGCGACGGCCCCGACATATTCCTCGATCGAGATGGTCGGCAGCCAGCGGCCGTCGGTGTTGATGTCGTCGGGCCCGCCGAGCACCGGGGTCGGATAGGCGCCGTGCACCGTCCGGTCGCGCAGGGCTCCGCCCAGGACCAGGTGATTTGAGCCCCAGGCGTGGTCGGTGCCCCGCTGAGCGTTGGCCCTATAGACCCGGCCGAAGTCGGACATGGTGAAGGCGGTGACGCTGTCGGCCAGGTTCATGGCCTTCATCGCCTGATAGAAGCCGGCGAGGGCCATGGCCAAGTCGGAATAGAGGGTGGCCTGGGTTCCGGTCGCGGTGTTGGCCGCGTCGACCTGGTTGTCGTGGGTGTCGTAGCCGCCCTGGGAGACGAAGAAGGTCTGGCGCGTGTGGCCGAGACCGACACGGTTGTCGATCATCCGCGCGACGCGGAGCAACTGCCGCGAGATGTCGCTGGTCAGGGCCGCGCCCGTCGTCGGGTTGACGAAGAATCGGTCCACGCCCGAGGTCGTTGATGAAATGATGGCGTTGGCCGTGACCGCTTGGTCGTAGGCGCTGTTGAGCCCTTGCGCCGTCAGGTTGGCGACCTGACCGTAGGCGGCGCCGTCCGCCATGACGGTAAGGGCCGCCTGGCGGGCGCGGGTGGCGGCGTCGGTCGCGGCGGCGTTGTAGCCCGAGCGCACGATCGAACCGCTCGACGGCAGGATCAGCGGCGAGGACCGGTCGCCGATCAAAGCCAGGTTGGAGCCGGCGATCGAAATCAGCGGCGGCAGCGCCGTGGTCGAGCCCAGCTTGTCGGCCATCCGGCCCATGAAGCCGTCGATGCTGACGTCGCGAACCCGCACGCCCTGCCAGTGGGCCTGCTGGTCGGAGTGGGACATCAGGTTCAAGGGGCGCAGATCTTCGCGCTGCTGGTAGAGGGTCTTGGTCAGGGGCTGGAACAGCGAGCCGGCGTTCAGGACGACATTCAAAGAGCCCTCGTCCCAGGCCGCCTGCAGCGGCGTGAAGCTGGGGTGCAGGCCGAAGGCGGTTCCGCTCAGGGGCATTAGCGCCGATTGCTGCAGCGCCAGCGAGGCCCCGCGCGCCGAAGCATACTGGGCGTAACGGCCGTCGGTGGGGACCACCATGTTCCAGGCGTCGTTGCCGCCGAACAGGAAGACCCCGACCATGGCGCGGAACGGGGTGGCGACCTGGGCGACCGAGGCCGAGCGGCCGAGCTGGCTGAAGGCGGCCAGCGCGCCGGCGCCGGCGATCAGGCGGGAAAATTCGCGGCGGGAGATGGCCATGTCTCTGCTCCTACCGGTCGACTTGGAATTGCGGCGAGGTGGCGGCGATATAGAGCGCGACCTGCGCCCGCCGCCGCGCCTGGATCGAGGCGTTGGTGTTTGTAATGGCCGCCATTGCAGCCTTGATCGCGGCGCTTTGGGCCGATGTCATCCCGCCGGCCAGCATCAGGGTGTCGATCCGGTTCACGACCGCGTCGGGATCGTTTCCGATCGCCTCCCAACTGGTCCAGTCGACCTGGGTGCCGGTGGCCTGAACGATGGCGGGGGCGTTGTATTCCGCGCGACTGGCCTGATCGCCGCTGATCGTCCAGTCATAGAGGACGTTGTGGCGCGCCATGACGGTGGCTGTCGTTATCAACTTGGACGGGCCGCTCTCTAGCCCATTGCCTTGCGGCAGAGGATAGTCGGGCGGGTAGTAGTTGAACACCGAGGGCGACTGGAAAATCGCCTGGCCCAGGGTGGCGTCGCGCACCGTATAGACATAGCCGTCGGTCTTCTGCGGGATCAGCCGGCCCATGCTGGTCAGGAGCAGGATCGGCTCCTTAACCTTGCCGAAGTCGCCGGTCTTGCTTCCACCGCGCGCCTCCCCATCCATCAGCACCGCGCGGACGGTCGCCCGCATGTCGCCGCGCACGCCTGTCGAGGCCCCGGAAAAGGCCAGCGCCACCCGCTCGACATAGGCCGGGCTGGGGTTGGAGGTGACCAGCTGTTTGATCAGCGCCTTGGCGACGTAGGGCGGGGTGTTGGCGTGGCTGAAGACGGCGTCGATAACCGCGTCGACGCTAGCCTCCTGCGTGGCGTTGGCCGGTACGGTGCGGCCCAGGAAGGTCTTGGCGCCGGTGTCGTAGCGTGCGGCCACCGGGATCATCGGCCGGGTGTAATCGAGCGCGTTTCCGTCGGTGATCGGGGCAGTTCCTATACGGGCGTAGGTCCAGCCGGTCAGGGCGCGCGCCACCTCCTTCACGTCTGTCGAGGTGTAGGTGGCGATGGGCGCGCCCGAGGCGTCACGCTTCAGCGTCCCGTCCATGTTCATCTGGTTCACGCCCAGCGAGAACAGCTGCATCATTTCGCGGGCGTAGTTCTCGTTCGGGGCCGTGCGGTTGCTATCGGCCATATTCAGATAGCCGCCCATGAAGGGGTTGAGCGTCACCGACTTCAGGATGGTGCGGTAGTTGCCGAAAGCATTGTCGAGGAAGATCTGGTTGAAGGCCGCGGCCCCGGCGCCCGTCCGGATGGTGTTCCCGGAGGCGACGATGGTCTCGCCCAGCGCGAGCGCGACGCGCTGACGCAGCTGGTCGGGGGCGTTGATGGCGTTGGCGTAGAAGCGCATCGCCGGATAGGTGACGGTGAAATAGGCGCGGTTGCAGTCGTTGGCGTCGGCCCCGGTGCGGCCGGTGCAGAAGTTGCGCGGGACCGACAGCCCGAGGAGATCCTTATAAGACGAGGCGACAGGCGCATCGAACTGGGACTGGAGCCAGCTTTCAGGCCCTGCTGAGACAATCGCGTCAACCGTCGCCTGGGTCGGGCCGAAGGTGGCCTGCTGGGCCAGACGGACGGCGTCATTGGTGGCGGGACCGGCGGTGGCCGCGATCGTGGTGCGGATCATCCCATCCGGCTGAGACAGGTCGGCCACCAATGCGGCGCCGCAGGCGATCGTCGCGGCGGCGGCGCAGGCGCCGATGATTGCTCCGGGTGAAACCGAGGCCATTCAGTCCACTCCTCGTCGCGGCCGATTCAGCCCAACTGTGTCTGGACTGTAACCTGAGATCCTTAAGCGTTGCCACACGGTATGGTCGCGTCGCCCGGCAATAACGTCGCACCATAAACCTTTGACGAGAGTATATCGGCCGAAAGTCAGGCGCGGGCGCGGGGCTCGAAGGCGATTTCCGTCACGCGGCGCTTGCCGCCGCTTCGGCCGAGCTGGACGAAGACATCCACCACCCCCCGCACATAGTCGATGATCTCGGCCCGGCCGAGGTTTGCGCCCGCCTGCAGCACCATCAAGGCCAGCTGGTCGAGCGCCCCGCGCGGGCTGTCGGCGTGGATGGTGGTGATCGAGCCCGGGTGGCCGGTGTTGACCGCCCGCAGGAAGCTGTAGGCCTCCGCCCCGCGCAGTTCGCCCATGATGATCCGGTCCGGCCGCATCCGCAGGCAAGCCTGCAGCAAATCCTCGGCGCCGACCTGAGCCTCGCCCTGGCCGCCGCGCACGGCGACCAGGCCCACGGCGTTGGGATGGTCGAGTAGAATCTCCGGCGTGTCCTCGATCAGGATCAGCCGTTCTTCGGCCGGAACCTCCTTCAGGAGGGCGTTGAGGAAGGTGGTCTTTCCGCTGGCGGTCCCGCCCGAGACGATGACGTTCTTGCGCCCCTTCACGGCGGCGGAGAGAAACCCCGCGATGTCGTTCGCCGCCAGCAGGGCCTCCAGCCGCGCGTCCAGCGCGTCGGTCTCCTGCAGTCCGCCCCGCCGAGCCTGATCAAAGGCGCCGGCGCGGGCGTAGTCAGCCAGGGTCAGGTCGGCGACCGCCTGTTTGCGGAAGGCGAGCGCCAGCGGGCCGCGTGTCGCCGGCGGGGCCACGATCTGCACCCGCGCCCCGTCGGGCAGGCTGGCCGAGAGCAGGGGGTGTTCGCGGCTGATCCCCTGGTGGGCGGCGCTGGCGATCTGGCGCGCCAGCCGCATCAGCCCGGTCGCATCGAGCTCGGGCGCCGCGTGGCGCTCAAGTCCGCCGCCGATGGTCTCGACCCAGACCTCGCCCGCCTTGTTTACGAAGACGTCCGTGACATCGGGCCGCGACAGGAAGGCCGCGAACGGGGCCAGATAGGCGTCCAGATACGCGCCGCCCGGCTTCATTTGAGTTTGGCCACGCCCGAGAAGTCGAGGTCGCGGGCGACGAAGATCCGAACCGGCGCGCCCTGCGGGGTCTTGATGGTCGGGGGGATGCCGCCGTCCTTCGACAGGGCTTCGGACGCGACGTTGGAGGCGGCGGTCGGCGAGCCGATATAGATCTGGTCGCCGTCGCGGCCGCTGTTGACCAGGGCCTGCAGCCCCACGTTCAGCACCGACAGCAGGATCGAGCCGCCGAAGCGCTGAAAGAAGCGGCGGTCGACATCGCCGCCCATGCCGCCTCTGCCGAGCGCGTCGGTGCCGGGCGAGCCGATCTGCACCGAGACGCCATCGGGCCGGATCACCCGGGTCCAGATCACGAAGACGCGCGACGCGCCCATGGCGACGCCGGACTTGTATTGGCCGATCAGCCGGCTGCCGCGCGGGATCAGCACCGTCTTGCCGTCGAAGCTCATCACGTCGCGGCTGACCACGGCGCGGGTGAAGCCGGGCAGATCCGAATTGATCGCTGTCTCCAGCACCGCCGGGATGACCGCGCCCTGCGGCACCAGGGTGTCGAGGTTGCGCAAGGTGGTGGCGCGGGCCTGGTCGACGTCGCCTTGGGCGACGCGGTCGGCGAACCGCTCCTCGGCGCTCAGCGCCGTGGCTTCCGCGGCGCCGCCTTCGGCCGGCTTGGCGGCGGCGGCCGGGATCAGGGCGGGATTGGGGATGCCGAGCGCGGCCGTGGTGGGGCTGCCGAAATCGACCACGAGGGCGGGCGCGCGGCGCCGCGCCAGCGGATCGCGCAGGTCGAGCGCCGCCGAGGCCTGGGCCGGCGGGCCGGGCGACAGGGGCGCCATGGTCAGGGGCGCGGCGTTGGAGGTGGTGAACTGCGGCGCGGGAATGTTGAACAGGGGCCCGCTCTGACGGTCGGCCGAGGCGGGCAGCTCCAGCGGAGCCGGAGCGTTGGACGCGCCGAAGGCGGGCGCGGTGTTGGAGGCGGTCTCGAACCTGGTGGCGCTCTGGCGCGCCGTGCGATTGGCCGACAGCCAGGCATACAGGCCCACGCCCGCCAGCACGAACAGGCCGATGATCATGGCGGTGGGCAGGCTCCGTCCGGGCCGGCCCACCGTCGGCCGGGCCATCAGGTCGTCGACGATCAGATCGTCGGAGATATGCGCGGGGTCGAGCCGCGGGTCCTCGCCCACGGCGCTCATCGCTGGGCGCTCCCCACGACGTAGCCGGCGTTGACCACGCTGGCGGTGTCCTTCCCATTGCGCAGCACGAAGCGCGGCGCGAGCTGGTCGACCACCATATATTTGCCCCGCACCGCGTAGTTCACCAAGCTCTCGGAGCCGTCGGGCCCGATCGCGAAGATCCCCGGGATGGCCGAGGTGGTGGGCCAGGAGAAATAGGTCGACTTGCCGTCGTCGAACACCCGCTCGGGGGCCGAGGCCTTCGAACCCGAGACGTTATAGGCGAAGTTCCAGTTCTCGGCCGGGATGACCTCGGGCGGGGCGGGCGGGGCGATGTCGATCACCGTAACCGGGCCTTCCTGCGGATAGTGGAAGCGGACCACATAGGCGAGTTCGGCCTGCCGCAGCTTGTCGGGCGCCACCACCAGTTCGAAGGCGTAGCGGCGCTTATCGGTCACCACCGTCATATTGGTCGTGGCCGAACGGTCGATGGGCTTCAGGAACAGCAGGTTCGCCTTCTTGTTCGGCGTCACCTGCCAGCCGAGAGCGTCGCCGATCGAGACATTCTCGATCCGCTCGTCCTGGGCGAACTCCAGCATGGTCTGGTAGCCGAAAAAGCCGTTCAGCCGCACCACCTGATCGGGGTCGTAGTCGATGAAGCGGATACGCGGATCGGTCAGGCCGGGCGTCGGGGTGTCGATGGCCGCCGCGGGGCTGGCGAGGGCGAGCAGCAGCAGAAGCAAAAGACGTTTCATGATCAGCCTCCGACCCGGGCGGGCAGGGCGCCGGCGGTCTCGGCGTCGCGGCGATAGCGCGTCACCTGGAAGCCGAGCGGGTTGATGAACCGGTCCTCCATCCGCAGCGGGGCGTTGGAATAGCGATAAGCGATGACGGCGCTATAGGGCTGGACCGCCCCGGAGGCGGCGCCGCCGTCGCGCCGCTCGGCGTCGAACCGGACCAGGGCCTGGCCGGGCCCGATGATCGAGACGCTCTTGATCGTCGTCTGCACCACCGTGGTCGGCGGATAGAGCTTGATCGGACTCGAAGGATTGCTCGCCGCCATCTCACGCAGATAGCGGTCCTTGGCCTCGCCAGCCGACCACAGCTGAACCTTCTTGTAGTTCTGGCGTAGGTCGGCGGTGTCGAAGCTCTCGCGGGCCAGGACGTACTGGACCAGGAAGGACTGGGCCACCGCCTGGTCCTGGCTGAGGGCGCCGGGCTTCAGCCCCTGGGCGGTCTGGACATAGCCGGTCTGGCGGTCGACCACGATGGTGTAGGGCTCGACCGTCTTCAGCGGCATCAAGACCACCAGAGCGATCGCCTCCAGCGCCGCCACCCCGGCGGCGGCGCCCGCGATGATCCAGGCGGTGCGGCGCGAAGCCCGCAGCGATCCGTGTACATCGGCGGCCCAGCTGGCGGCGTCGGCGAAATAGGCCTCGCGCTTGGGGCTTATCGGTCGGTTCATCGGTCACTCCGGACGGCGATGGCGGCGCCGAGGTCGGTTCGAGGGGGCGCGGCTCGGCTGCGGAAGCTGCGGCCGAGGGGGGTTATGGTCTCGCTGGCGCTGGCGCTCGTCGCGCCGCCGCTGTCGCCGCCGCTCGTGCGGCGCTCGATCGAGCGGACGACGGCGCCCGAGCGGGTGGTGTCGCGGCGGGCGGCGGCCATGGCGGCGGCGGCCACGGCTGCGGCGCGGGGCGGGGCCTCCATGACGGTCGCGGCGCCGCGTACGGCCTGGGTGTTGGCGGCGGTCTCGCCGGTCGGCGCGGGTTTCAGGCCCGGCAGCCGCACCCCCCAGCCGATGGCGGCCACTGCAATCCCGAGCGCCAGTAGCGCCCCGGCGAACACCAGAGACAGGATCAGCGCCGCGCTGGCCGAGGCCGCGTCGAACCGGCCCTCCTCGCGCGCGGCGGCGAGCGCCAGGAGGCTCGGCTCCATCATCACCAGCTCCAGAGCCAGGGTCAGGGCGGCGGCGAGCGGCACGAGCGCGATGGTCACGGCGGCCCGCAGCCAGCCCTCGACCAGGCCGCGCGTCGGCCGGAACAGCAGGAAGGCGGCGAACAGCGGCGCGAGGCCCAGAAGCAAAGTGAGCCCGATCCGCGCCGCGAGGCTGGCTCCGAACGTCGTCAGCAGCATCAGATAGGCGGCGCTGTTCAGCCCGAAGGCGGCGAAGCCCGGCCCGCCCTGCATGGTCGCGCTGTTGGCGCCGGCCCGCGCCGAGAGCGAGGTCGCCGAAAGCTGAAGCTGGTCGAAGGCGACCTGCAGGCCCTGATAGGGATCACCCCGGAACACCGATTGCTGCGGCTGCAGCGTGGTCAGGAGACTCCCCGCCACCGCGCCCGGCCCCTTGGCCAGCACGTCATAGACCACCGTCTGATAGGCGCCCCAGCTCGTGGCCATCAGCACCACCAGCCCGATCTTCAGCGCAGAGACGGTCAGCTCGCCCACCCGCAGCGGCGAGCGACCCAGGACGAGCCGATAGCCGATGAAGGCCACATAAAGCGTCAGCAGGCCGAACAGAGCCTGAGAGACCACGCTCCCCGGCTGGGCCAGCGATCCATAGACCGCCTGGGCCGTGCCCTGCAGGTTGCAGTCGACCGTGAAGCCGAGGTTCTGAACCAGACCCAGGTCCGGATCGGGCGCCGGGCAGAGCGTTGCCATCAGGCCTGCTCCATCAGCTTGGGCATCCAGGCCTCGGGCGCGTCGCCGAGATCGGCGCGCAGATCATCCAGCAGCCGCACGGTGCGCTCGCGGCCCGAGAGCACGGTCAGCAGATGCGGCTCGCCAGCGAGGTTCAGCCGCGCCACCACGCTGTCGGTCCCGTGCTTGATCAGGAAGCAGTGGGCGGTGTCGGGCAGGGTGCGGATCAGGTCGAACTCGTGCCGGGTCAGACCGAAGCCGTCGATATATTGCGCCGCCTGGGCCTTGGGATTGGCCATGAAAATCTGGGTCGCCGCCTGCTCGACGATGGCCGAGGCGATCTTGCTCTCCAGCGCGTCCTGGGCGCTCTGGGTGGCGAAGCCGACCACGCCGTTGCGCTTGCGGATGGTCTTCTCCCAGTCCTTGATCCTGGCGACGAAGACGTCGTCGTCCAGCGCCTTCCAGCCCTCGTCGATCACGATCAGGGTCGGTCGACCGTCCAGCCCCTGCTCGACCCGGTGGAAGAGGTACATCATCGCCGGCGTGCGCAGGGCCGGCTCGTCGAGGATCCGGGTCATGTCGAAGCCGATGGTCTCGGCTTCGAGATCCAGCTTGTCCTCGGCGTTGTCGAACAGCCACGCCCGCTCGCCCTCGCCCCACCACAGGGCCAGCCGCGAGGCGAGGTCCGAGGCGTGGGGGCGGCGGTCGCCCCGGAACAGCTCGGCGAAATAGCTGAGGCGCCGGTACTCGGGCGGCTGGGCGTAGTTGGCGTCCACAGCTTCCTTGATCCGCGCGAGATCCTCGGCGGTCACGCTCTCGCCCTGAGCGGTCACCAGCTTGGCGGTCCAGTCGGCGAGGAAGCGGCGGTTCTCCGGGGTGTCGGGCAGCTGCAGCGGATTGAAGCCCGTCGGCTGACCGGGCCGAAGCGTGTCGTAGCGCCCGCCAATGGCGCGCAGAAAGATCTCGGCGCCCCGGTCCTTGTCGAAGAAGACGATGCGCGGGTCGTACTTTCGCGCCTGGGCCAGGAGGAAGTTCAGCACCACTGTCTTGCCCGAGCCCGAGGGCCCGATGACGGTGAAGTTGCCTAGATCGCCGTGGTGGAAGTTGAAGTGGTAGGGCCCTGCCGAAGTGGTCTCCAGCACGGTCACCGCCGGACCCCAGTGGTTGTTCTCCGCCTGACCGACCGGGAAGTTGTGGCCCGAGGCGAAGCCCGCGAAATTGGCGGTCGAGATCAGCGCCCGCCGGGCGATATCCTTGAAATTGCCAGGGAATTGCGCCCAGAAGGCCGGCTCCAGCCCGATGTCCTCGCGCACGGCGATCACGCCGGTTTCGGTGAAGGCCGACTGCACCTCGCCCACCGCTTCGTTCAGGGCTTCGGGCGTGGGCGCGCGGACCATGACGCTGAAATGGTGCTCGCCGAAGGCCGCGCGGCCGGCGGCCACGTCGTCCTTGGCCTGCGTCAGGCCCTGCCTCAGCGACAGCGCCTCGTCGTCGGCGGCGCGCATGCGGCGCAGCGCCAGGTTCATCCGGTCCAGCGTCGGCTGGCGGTCGACGAAGGCGAAGCTCTGGGTCAGCACCAGCTCGTGCGGAAGCCTGAGGAGATCGTCCAGCATCCCCGCCGCCGTCTCGGACGGGTAGTCCTTAACCGAGATCAGGGCCGCGAAGCTCCGCCCCAAGCCGCCGCTGCGTGAAAGCTCCAGCGTTTCGGCCCCGAAGCTGATCCGGCGGTAGGGCAGGTGGCGCCCGAGGTCGGCGGGCGGCAGCAGCACCGGCCGCATCTCGCCGTTGTAGAGGGCCGAAAGGAATTCCAGCGGTTCGGAGGCCGGTCCCTTCCCCGTGTCGTAGACGGTCAGGAGGCGCGCGCCATAGGCGGCCAGCGCCGCGACTAGGCTCTCGCGCGCCGCGTCGAGCTCGCGCTGTTCGCGCGCGGCCGAGACCGCCGCCTCGGCGCTGTCGGAGGTCCCCGTCAGCTTGCGCATTAGCCCTTCCAGCCAGCCGAACTGGGCCGAGGGACGGCGAACCAGGGTCAGGAAGATGTCGTTGACGTAGAGCTTCTTGGCGCCCAGCCGCGCGCGCCAGGTCGCGTCCAGACTCCGGCTGAAATCGTCGTTGAACTCGCCCTCCAGCGTCGGCTTCACCTCGCGCCGGATCACATGGTGATAGACGGCGAAGCGCGACGACGCGATGGAGCGCAGCATCGTCTCGCGCACCGCCTTGCGGTAGTTCAACGTCTCGGTGTCGGCGGTCTCGAACGGCAGGCCCGCCAGATGGATGACCTGCATCCGCATCCCGTCGCGCAGCTCGACCGTCGCATCGTCGATGTGCCGGGCGTAGGGCAGCCGGTCGCCGGCCGACTGCTCGCGGCGTAACAAGGCGGCTGTGTCGGGGCGGGCGCTCATCTAGGGCCGATAGGAGTTGCAGCCCCACAGGCGATAGTTCCGCACCCGGGGGCAGCGGGACACGCGCGTGAGCCAGAGGTCGAAGATGCGCGGCTCCTTCAGGCAGGCGACATAGCCGGCGGCGTGGATGACCAGGGCGACCAGGAAGACCCAGAACGACTTGGTGATCAGAAACAGCTCGGCGGTGACGACCGCGTTCAGCACGAAGACGCTGTAGGTCACGCCCGCGAACATCTGCGGGCGAGTCAGGGCGCCGAACACCGGATCGCGGTCGAGCTCGGCGGCCATGGTTCAGCCCACCCCGGTCGCGACCGAGCGGATGCCGCCGACGATGGCGGCCGCCCCGAACAGGATGAAACAGCCCAGGATCACCGTCGCGCCATAGCGCCAGTTCAGCCGTCCGGTCAGCATCATGAAGCCGACCGCCGCCACCGCGATCACCGCGACCGCCGTGGCGACATTGCCGAGTAGCGTTCCCTGCAGCCAGTTTACGCCCGCCAGCAGCACACCCGATCCGGCCGGATCGAGACTGGCCGTCTGGGCGAAGGCGCTGGTGGGGGCGAGGGCCAATGCGGCGCCGATGCTGCGGTTTCGGATCATGGAGCGACCTCGGAAGTGACGGCGTTCAGGGCCAGACGCCCTAATATGGCGGAGACATAGGCCCGCGTCTCGCCAAAGGGCGGAACGCCGCCAAAACGGCGCACGGCGGCGGGGCCGGCGTTATAGGCGGCGAGCGCCAGCGACAGGTCGCCGTTGAAGTTGTCGAGCATGCGCCGCAGGTAGGTCGCGCCGCCCGTGACGTTCTGGGACAGGTCGAACCGGTCGACCCCCAGTTCGGCCGCGGTGGCCGGCATCAGCTGCATCACCCCCACCGCCCCGGCGCGCGAGACGGCCTGGTGGCGGAAACCCGATTCCTGGCGGGCGACGGCCTCGATCAGGCGGGGGCTCAGTTCGGCGTGGCGGGCGGCCGCGTCGATGGCGGCGCGGACCTGGCCAAGCGAGGCGGTCGAGGCGGCGGCGCGGGCGGGCGAGGGCTGGACGATGGCCTGGGCGCCCTGGTCGGTGAAGACGGTCGGCCGGTCATAGACGGCGACGGCGCCGTCGCCGCCGATCTCCATCACCTGCGCCGCGGCGCCCGAGGCGGCGCCGAGAAGTCCTGCGAGCGCGAGGCCGAGCAGGCGGAGAGACTTGGAAAACCGGCGCGTCATCGACCCTCCCTCAATGGCCCGCCCATGGCGGGCGCCGGCTAGCGAGCCCGCTAATCCGCGCTCAAGTCAATCGCGGTTATGTCGCACTGGTGTTTGCATGCCGTTACGGCGTCTGGTGAACGGGCCCTTGAGGATGTTCGGTATGGATCTGCAATCGGCCTCTGGATCAGGTCGTGGCCCGATGTGGATCGTGGCGCCCCTGCTGGCCATGACCCTCGTTTGCGCCGCTTTCGCCTTCGTGGGGCTCGGCGCCTCCAGCTACAGCATCGACGAGCTGTTCAGCCTGTTCATTATCGACCATGCCGGCGGCCCCGGCGAGGTGGTGCGCCGCGCCCTGACCGACACCCATCCGCCGGCCTATTACCTCGTCCTCTGGGGATGGTCCCGGGCGTTCGGCGGCGGCGAGGCCGCGCTGCGCCTGTTCAGCGCCGTCTGCGCCTCGGGCGCGCTGGCGGTCTTCTTCCTCGGTATCCGTAAGAGCTTCAGCCTCCCGGCCTGCGCCTTCGCCGTGGCGCTCGGGGCCGGCTCCAAACTCTTCTTTGAGGAGTCCCAGGAGGTCCGCAACTACGCGCCGGGCCTGCTGCTCTCCGCCGGCCTCCTGGCCCTGACCCTGGCCATCCACCGGCGCGTCCGCGATGGCCGGGCGGCGGGCTGGCCGCTCTGGGCCGGTCTCTGGGCGACGGGGCTCCTGGCCGCCTTCACCCACTTCTACCTCCTGCTGGAAGTCGGCGCGGTCCACCTCTTCCTCCTGATCACGGCGCGGAGCCTGCGGACGCGAGGGATCATTGTCCTGTCCGGCCTGACCATCCTTCTCCCTATCCTCGTCTATATCGCCGCCCTGCTGCACGGCACCGAACAGAACCTCCAGGCGATGTGGTTCTCCAACGCTCCCGGCTTCCTGTTCAATCAGGCGTTCGGCGGCCTGACCCAGGCCTGGAGCCGGCTGGCCATCGGCGCGGTCGCCATCCTGGCCCTGGCCGCTTTCGGGCGCCGAAAGCCCTCGCCTCCGTTGGCGCCCCTTCACCTGTCCGGCTTGGCGATCGGCGGCGTCCTGGCCGCCGGCCTGATCGTCTCCTTCCTCCTGGCCCCCTCTTTTGGGCGCAAGAACCTGATCTTCCTCGCTCCCTTCTTCTGGATGGCGGGCGCCTGGCTCTATGACGCCGCCGCGCCCGATCCCAAGCGTCGGGGCGGTGCGGCGCTGATCGGCCTTCTCGTGCTGCTGACCATCTCCAACGGGCTGAACATCCTGACCCGGCTGCTGCCGCGCAACGAGCCCTGGCGGGAGAGCGCCGCCTATGTCGACGCCGCGCCGGGGTGCGAAGCCAAACCCATCCCAGTGGTCCTGCCCTTCCTGTTCGGCCCGCCGACCCCCTTCTTCCGCCGGCTCGCCGAGGATCGCTTCTTTGGCCACTACGACCGCTGGTCCGAGCGCCTCACCGCCTACACGCCGCAAGAGTTCGGGCCCGCCGCGCCGCCAGACCTGCGCGCCCTTCTGACCGAACGGGCCCACGGCCAGGGTTGCCGCATCCTCGCCTGGGGCGTCCACGACCTCGACGCGCCGACCGTCACGGCGATCCGGACCGCCATCGCCGCCAGCGCCGGGGTGCCCGAAACCACGGTCAAGGCGACGGCTTTCAACCGGATCAAGCCGGGCCTGCTTGGAACCTCCGCGCTCCGCCCCAACGCCTATTTGTTCGAGCGCGCGCCCTGACCGCCCCGGCCTGCGACAATCTATCCACTGCTTAGCTTACCGCGCGGCGGCGTCTGAGCCCTGAGACCCGTATGGGTCGGGGGAAGCTGCATGCCCGGATCGGCCGCTCAGCGCGAGCGCACCGAAGACCTTTTCGAGGAGGCGGCCGGCCGGCCGGCGTCTCAGCGCGCCCGCAACATCCTCCTCGTCCTGCACGACCTGGAGCTGGGCGGCGGCGAGCGGATCGCCATCCGTCTCGCCAACCAATGGGCGGCGCTCGGCCGCCGCGTGACCCTGCTCTGCGGCTCCCGCCACGGTCAGCTGGCCCCGCTGCTCAGCGGCGCGGTCGAGCTTGTGGAATGCGACCCGCCCATCGTCCGGGGCCGGGGTTCGCGCAAGCGGCTCGGCCAGGCGACCGCCGCCTTCCTGTCCCGCCGCCGTGTCGATCTCTTGTTCCTGCCGGGCAACTACCTCTGGCCGATCCTGCCCGGCCTCGCCCATCTACCCGAGAGCGATCGGCCGGGCGTCGTCGCCCAGATCGGCACCCCCCTCTACCGCCATGGGCGTGGGCGGCTCGCCCAGCTCGAATACAATTTCCGCACCCGACGTCGCCTGCGCCAGGTCGAGGCGGCGGTGTCGCTGTCCTCGTCCATGACCCGCGACGCCGACAAGGTGCTGGGCCGCAAGATCACCCGTTGCCTGCCCCTGCCCGCGCTGGAGGACCAGGCCTCTGCGCCCCGGCCCTGCCCAAAGGCCGGCAAGCTGATTGTTGCGGCCGGTCGTCTCGTGGCCGAGAAGGGCTTCGACGTCGCTCTGCGCGCCTTCGCCCGATTGAACGATCCGAAGGCCCGGCTGGCCATCCTCGGCGAGGGGCCTGACCGCGTCAGGTTGGAGGCTTTGGCCGTCGAGCTCGGCATAGGCGATCAGGTCGTCCTGCCGGGCTATGTGTCCGACATCGGACCCTGGCTGAAGCGGGCTCGATGCTTTTTGCTTTCCTCCTTCTACGAAGGCTATGCGGCGGTGGTGATCGAGGCCCTCGCCGCCGGCCGTCAGGTCGTGGCCACCAACTGCACGCCCGCCGCCTATGAACTCCTGGACCGTCCCGAGCGGGGCGTCGTGGCCCCCATAGGCGACGTCGCCGCCTTGGCGGAGGGCCTGCGTCAGGTCATGGCAGGATCGCCGCCCGATCCCACGCGGATCGCCGCCTGCGTCTCCGGCTACCGGATCGGTCCGATCGCCGAGGCCTATCTTGACCTCTTCGACACCGTCCACCTCGGCAGGGGTCGCTCAGCCTAGCGGCTTGAAGGTCCTGGCAAGCCGTCGTCGGACGTCGAGCGCCAGGGTCGCGGGGGACCAGTGCTGGCGTTTGGCGTCGATCAGGGTGACGCCGCCCGCTGAACTGAGGGTGTGCAGGCCGCGCCTGTAGGGCGCGAAACCCGCCGGCGCCGTGATCGCCTCGCCCGCCGTCGCCTCGAACCGGTCCGGCGTCAGCGTGTGGATGCGCAGCGGCCTTAGCGCCCCGCCGTAGGTGCGAACGCAATCCTGCACGGGCAGCACCAACGCACCGTCGATGACCAGAGGCGTGCCGCCAGGCCGCGCGCTCGCGGGGTCCATGCGCACGGGGTTGCCGGGATGCGGCGTCCAGGGGCCGAGAAGGTTTTCGGCGTAAGCCACATGCAGCGCCGCGACCTTCTCCAGCTTGCTGCTCGCGGGCGTATAGAACAGCCACCACAGCCCCTCGTGAAACACCGGCGTCGCGTCGATCGGGACCTGATCCAGCGTGATCGTGGCCGCTGGCTCCCAGCGGTTGGGGAAGGCGGCGGCGCGGTAAAGGGTCAGGCGCCCCGAGCGGTGGGCCTCGGGCAGCATATAGGTCTCGCCCTCCGCCTCGATCAGGATCGGGTAGGAGAGGTGCCAGGCCTCCTCCAGCACCCGGCTCCGTTCCACGACCTTGAAGGCGTCGTCCAGCACCAGAAGCTCGATCACCCCCTTGCGGTCGCGGTAGTCGTAAGCCTCGGCGAACAGATGCAGCCGCCCGTCGCGCCACGTCCCGAACGGGTCGGCCAGGAAGCGCAGCGGGCCTTCCTCCGGCAGCCAGCTCACCGTCTGGCCCGCCAGGGCGCCGGGCGTGAGCAGGCCCTGCATCGGCGCCGCCACGATCCCGACCCGCCAGATGTCCTTCAACAGCGGCATCAGCGGCGAATAAGCAGGTCATAAACGTGGGTGACGCCCGGTACGGCCAGCCGCGCGGGCAGGCCGCCCCAGGCCGCGGGCTCTAAATGCTGCGCCGTCAGGCCCGCAGCAATCGGGTCGTCCATCTTGTCTGTATTCCAGCCGAGCAACAGCCGCCCGCCCGGCTTCAGAACGCACGCCATCGCCGATAACGCCCGCGCCTGATGCTCCCGGCTGTTGACCCCCCAACCCAGCACTCCGTTGCAGAGGACGGCGTCGAAGACCAGGTCGCCGAACAGCGCGTCGGCCTGGCCGATGTCGCCCGTGCGGTGACGGCCCGCCCGGCCCCAGGCCTCCGCGCGCTCCTCGACGTCGGTGGTCCAGACCTCGCCGCCCTGGGCTTCCAGCAGGGCGGGGTAGTCCGCGGTATAGGGCCTGCAGCCGACCCAGAGCATGCGCCCGCCCGCCGCCGTGAACGGCGGGAAATAGTCGCGCAGCAAGATCTCCCGGTCCGGCGACCGGCTGATCCGCGCCGTGCTGATGGCCTCGGCCCGCTCGCGCCCGAGGAACAGCCGCATCAGGGATTTTCGAACGCCCATGGTTCAGGCCCGCTTGGGTTGGCGCAGCACCGCCGTTAGCCATCCTAGGGCCAGACCGGCCTCCGCCGCCATCAGCGCCATGCCGCCGGCCGCCAGCCCGAAATTGAGCAGGAGGAGGGGCAGGGCGGCGAGGAACAGCAGGCTGACCACCAGCTGCACCCGCACCACATCCCCGGCTCGGCCCTGGGTCATCAGCATCGGCTCCAGCGGCAGGGCGAAGGCGCCGATGGCGGTGGCCCCGACCTGCCAGCTCATGGCGGCGGCGGCGGGCACGAAGGCCGGGCCGAGCGCCAGCCTGAGCAGGAGCGGCCCGAACAGGGCGCTGACCACGAGCAGCACCAACACCACCCCGCCCGCGCTCATCCCCACCGAGCGCGCCAGCCGCGTCATCTGCGCGTGGTCGCCGCTCTCGCGCATCCGGCTGAGCTCGGGATACAGGGCGGCGGTCAGGAGCCGCGCGGGCTTGGCGATGGCGTCGGCCACCTGCCGCCCGATCCGCCAGAAGCCGGCGGCGGCGGGCCCCAGAAGCGCCCCCACCACCAGGGTGGCGGCGTGGCCCATGGCGACGTCGAGCCCGGCCGACAGATTGGTGTTCCAGGCGAAGCGCCAGGCGCCCGGCATCCCCACCGTCAGCGGCCCTCGCCAGGAGAAGCCGCGGGTCAGGTCGCGCGCCTTCAATTCCCTCCAGGTGACGGTCAGCAGCCAGACGAAACCGCCGAACTGGCCCACGGCCCAGGCGACGAGAAAGCCCTCCAGCGGCGCGTGCAGCAGATAGGCGATCCCGCACCCGGCCAGCCGCAGCATCCCGACCAGGGCGGTCTGGACCGCTAGCACCTGGAAACGGTCGAACAGGCGCATCAGCCCGATCGGCGTGGCCGAGACCATGACCGCGATGGTGACCATATAGAGGGCCGCCGCCGGAGCCCGCGCCCCGCCCCAGCCCAGGCGATCGGCCAGCAGCACCGCGCCCCCGATCCCGACCGCGAGCCCCACCAGGGTCGAGATCAGGTCGAGCACGGCGCTGAACCGCAGCACGGCCTGGAACGCCCCGCGCCGTCCCTCGGCGAGCGGTCCGGCGCCATAACGCAGCAGGGTCTGCCAGGACTGGAACTTCATCACGTCGCCGATGAACTGGGCGAAGGCGTGGATCAGCACCAGCACGCCGAGCTCGGGCGCCCCCAGCGCGCGGGCGCTGACGATCATATAACCGACGCCAAGAACGGCGTTGGCCGTGCGCCCTCCCAGCAGGAGGCCGGCGTTGCCGAAGACGCGCCTTATCGGAGGTTGGCCGTTCACGTGTCCTGTCAGCCGGGGCGCCCGAAAGCGGGGAGCCCCGGCCTTAGCACAGGCTTGGCCGCCTTTGTCAGCCGAAGCCGCCGTTGGCGGTGGTCCCGTAGGTTCCCACCAGATTGACCCCGAAGGCGGCGCCGCCGTCGGTCAGGTCGAGCAGGAAGTTGTTGCTGGCGTTGGAATAAACTCCGATGTCAGAGCGCAGGGCCTCGGCGATGATGTAACCGATCGCGGCCGCCTTGGTCGCCAGATCCTGGTTGGCCGCCGGCAGGTTCTCGCGCGCGACCTGCTGGAAATACGGCAGCCGCGCCTTGATGTCGGCCAGGGCCGCCGTGACATTGACCCCGGCCGCTGTCGCGGCCGCATTGCCCACGATCTCGGCGTAGGCCGTATCCACCGCTTGGCTGAAGGTCAGCGCGCCGTAGGTGGTGTTGAACCGCGTGGCGCCCTCGCCGTTGATCGCCAGATTCTCGGCGAAGTTGATCGAGCGGTTCTGGAGGTCGAACCGGGCGTAGTAGGGGTCGTTCAGGTCGTTGGCGTTGAGGTTGGAGCTGACCAGATAGGCCAGGCCCTGCTGGCTCGGCGTGGTCCCGGTGAAGAAGGCGTAGTTGGTGACGGCCACCGCAGTGTCGTTGTCGGCCAGGGCGATCACCGCAGCTTGGACCTGGGCCTCGGTCAACCGCGGACTGGTCACGGCCAGGTTCTGCAATGTGCCGAGATCAGCGGCGTTGGGAGCCATGCCGCCGTGCAGATTCATATGCTCGGTGACCAGGATGTTGGTGGTGAAACCACCCGCGCCCCGGGTGTCGAAGATGAAGTCGGTCGAGGTGAGCGCCGCGCTGGCCACGTTCTGCAGCACCAGCTGATAGGTCGAGCCGTTGACCGTGCTGGTCAGGCGAGTCGAGCCGCCGGCCTCGCTGATGAAAGGTTGCAGCGCGGCCCAGCTGGTGATCCCCGAGCCGCGCAGATCGATCCGGTCGTAGCCCTGGTCCTGGGCGATCATCTGCCCGCGGATTTCTCCGGCCGGGAAGGGGGCGGTGTGGAAGTTGATGTAGAGCCGGTTGGTCAGGATGTTGAGCGTCTGGGCGGCCAGGGTGGTGTTGTTGCCCTCGCCCGCGTCCCACTTGCCCGAGACCGTGCCGGTCGCCGCGTTCACGATGGTGTCGAACGCGGTTTCGTTGTTAGGGGCGCCAATATAGCCGAACACCACGCCGCCTGAGGTCCCGGCCGGGCCGGCGTGGAAGTGGGAGGCGGTGACATTGTCAGCCGTGGCGGCGGTCTGGCCGCCAAGGTCCAGCCCGGTGATGGTGGCGGAGAATTCAAATGAGCCGCCGCGACGCAGCACCGCGGTCGCTGTGCCGGTTCCGGCCGAGGTCACGGCCGGGACCTCCTGGGCTCCCGAGATGGTCCCGGCGAAGTAGGTCGAGCCGAAGTCGACGATGGTGTCGGTGTGGGCGGGCCCCGAAAAGTTGAACTTGAAGGTGTCGTTTCCGATACCGCCAGTAAAGGTGTCGTTGCCCGCGCCGGACAGCGTATCGCGTCCGCTGGTGCCCGTAATGATCGCCATGATTTCGCTTCCCTGAGTTTTCTATGCACGCACGGAGCAACCCACCGGGCTCCTCGGCTACTTATTTCCAGGTTCAGGCGACAGTTAACGCCTCGCCGTCCACAGTTACAACAGTGAGGGCGATGTCGTCATACTTTGTCAGATGCGCCCCGGGCGGGCCTAGACCCCCCCAAATACGTTAATCGCGCGAAGGGGGCGGAAGGTTCAAAGGCTCGCGCGATTTTTTCGTCAGCGCTTCTGCTTTACCGCGATGCCCATGACTTCAAAGTGCGACCCGTTCAGCAGGCTACCGGCGCCGAGGAAGGCGCGGGCCGGCATCGGCCCCTTGAAATAGCTCCGATAGACCTCGTTGAAGTCCGCATAGAAGGCCAAGTCCGAGGCGAAGACCTGCACCCAGACCAGGTCGTCCATGGTCAGGCCCGCCGTCTCCACCGTGCGCTTGATGTTGTCCAGCACCAGCTTGGCCCCATCCTTGGGGTTGGGGGGAGGCTTGCCAGTGGCGCGGTCGGTGTCGGTGGTGCCCGACACATAGAGGGTGTTCCCGGCCAGGACCGAGCCGCTGAAGGCCGGGGCGACTCCGCCTGGCGCGGTGGCGACGGGATTGTACTTGACCGCGGGCGGCGCGGCGGCCAGGGCGGTCAGCGGCGTCAGCAGCAGGACGGCGGCGGCGATGGCTTTCATGGCGTTTCCCTTGGCGAGTGTCGGCGCATCACAGCCGACCACGGCGAGCGCGTCTGGACCAGAGCCACGGGACGCGGGCTTTTCTCGCGACTGCACAAAACTCGCTCATGGCTACGCTGCGGCGCCCTGAAACGGCCTCGCCGAACCGCACCCGTAAGCGCAAAAGAAAACCCCCGAACGGGCTGACCGTTCGGGGGCTTTGTCTCGTTTCAGATTGTCGTCAGCTTACTTCTTGGCGCTCTTGGCCACGTGGGTGGCGATGGCGTCCATCAGGGCCGGCGACAGGCAGTCATAGGGCTCCAGGCCCAGGTCCTTGAGGCGGCCGCGGATGGCGGCCATCTTGCTCGGGTCGACGCCGCCCTCGATCGCCGAGGAGACGAAGGCCGCGAATTCCGGCGGGTTGGCGCCGGCTTCCTCGAACAGTTCGGCGTGGATGAAGTCCAGACCGTAGAAGGGGTGAGCCTTGTTCTCGATCCGGCCGTACAGGTGGGCGCCGCAGGTCTTGCAGGCGTAGCGCTGGATGGTGGCCTTATCGTCGACGATGGCCAGCTTATCGCCGTTCTCGACGACCGTGACGCTGTCGCGCGGAACCACGGCCACGACCGAGAAGTCGGCGCCTTCGGGCTTCCAGCACTTGGTGCAGCCGCAGACGTGATTGTGGGCGACCTGGCTGGCGATCTTCACCTTTACCGGCTTGGTCTTGCACTTGCAGACCAGGGTGCCGCCGGTGAAGCTGGCCGAGCCGGCCTTCAGGCCGCCGTCGACCGACGGGTGGATCTTGACCGACGACGGGCCGGGCTTGGCCGGTGCGTCGGTGCCGAAGAGTTTGCTGAACAGGCCCATGGATAGTTGCTCCCGCGATATTTTGATTGTGCTTAGGGCGCATCTAGGCTGGGAAAGTCTGGTCAGGCAAGCCTTTGCGGGAAATCAGGACCCGCCCGACAGTTGAGGGTGAGATCAAGTCTGTCGCCCCATCGCGCCAACCTTGTGGGAACGCCCCGCCTCAATACGTTATATTATAACATATTGATTGGATTCAGCCGGCCCACTCCCAATGCCAGGGCTCAAACGGATAGGGCGTGAATCCGAAGCGGCCGGCGTTGGCGACCATCCAGCGGTAGGCGGGCGTGCGCGACTGGAAGCGGCGATTGAAGTCCTCTGTGGAATCCGGTCGGCTCGCCGGCGCGGCCCCCAGGTTGAGGTCGACGGCGGTCCCGGTGCGATGGGCCGAGCAACGCGCCCGGATGAGGGTTCCGCAGCCGCCGTCGCGGTCGCATCGCGCCTCATCGTCGGAAGGGGCGCGATAGCCCGAGAAGATGGTCAACAGTTGGCGGTTGGCGCCCACCTCGAACACCTCCTCGCGCGCGGCGGCCAGCATGGCCCGATAGGCCGACAGCGCCGCCGCCTGAAGCTGCACCGGCTTGCCCGAATAGGCCTCGGCCTTGTCGGTGGCGACCAGGGCGGCCTCGTCGGCGTCCGGCGGGCAGACCCCCGCGCTGAAGGCCTGGACAAAGGGTCGGCGGCGCAGCCACAGCACCCGCAGGGCCTCGAAGGTCTGGGCGCTCATCACCCCGTCGCCGGGCAGTTTGTGCGCGACCTGCCACCGCGCCAGGGCCTCGGCGAAGCCGGGGCTCTCCGGACCGCAGGCCGAGCCGATCTCCTGGGTGATCAGCGGCTCATAGGTCTCCCAACCCTTCTCGGGCCGTCCCCAGGGCGACCAGTCGCGGTCGGTCAGCGAGGCCTCGTTGTCGGCGGCGGCGATCCGCATCGCGTTGGGGCGCTCGCAGCCGCCCGTCGGCATCACCAGCGGCGTCGGCCCCGCCAGGATCGTCAGCGGCGCGGTGATGCGGGTGGTGGCCGTGCTGATCGCCTCGGCCAAGGCGGACGGGCTCGCCGGACGCGGGGTGCGAGGCCATAGTCCGACGGCCATGCAGGTGAGCGCCACCAGGGCCGCCCCAAGGATGATCAGTGTTCGCAGGGCCTACACCCCGACCGGAACGCCGTCCTTGACCGCCGGGGCCGAACACCGGCCGGCGCGCGCCTGCATCACGTAAAGCAGGGCGTGCGACTGGGCGAAGCCATAGTGCTCGGTCAGGGGATTGGTCGGCTGGCCGGTGGTGATGCTGATCGCTTCGGCCCCGGCGGTTTCGGCTCCCAGGCTCGCCTGATTCCAGACCGTCAGGTGCGAGCCGCAGGCCGCGACCACCGCCTCGGCCACGGTCCCGGCGTCGTCGCGGGTTCCGGCCAAGGTGTAGGCCCAGCGCTTGACGCAGTTGTCGACCGGGGTCGCGGCGTCGGCGGGCATGGAGGCCGCGACCTTGAAGTCGGGGCAGAGGCCGGCGACGGCGCGCGGCCCGTCCGGGCGTTCACAGGCGGCCAGCCCGACCGTGCTCAGGGTGAGCACGGCCAGCAGCATACGGGTTCTTGTCATCATCATTGTTCCCTCGTCGGTCCGTTAGCGCGTCACGACCGGGTTGCCGCGCTGATCGTAATAGATCCGGCGCGCGGTCTGGGGGGCCGGGGCGGCGGAGTTGCGCGACGATGAGGAGCGATAGGCGGTGGTCGTGCGGCGGCAACCGCTCTTGCCGACCTCGCGGCCCAGGAGGCCGCCGCCGACGGCGCCGGCGACCAGGCCGAGCCCGCCGCCCTTGATGGCGTTGCCGAGCACCGCCCCGCCGACGCCGCCGACGACGGTGCCGGTGGCCTTGCGGCTGGAGCAGGAGGCCGCCTCGGCCCCGCTTACGGCGACGAGAGAAAGGGCGAGGGCGGCGAGACTGGTGGCGATAATGGTTTTGCGCATGGCGAAACCTCCGATGGATGGGTCGGAGGTTGAAACGCGATGGCGCCGGTTAGGATGCATAGGCCTCCCCGGCCGTCATGCTCGGACTTGGTCCGAGCATCCAGAGGGCGGGGATATGCAGGATAGGGCGGGCCATCTGGATCTTCGGGACAAGCCCGAGGATGACGGCCTTTGATTTAGTCCTTCGCCCGTTCGACGTAAGAGCCGTCTTCGGTCAGCACCACGATGCGCGTGCCCGCCGCGATATAGGGCGGCACCATGCAGCGTTGGCCGTTCGATAGCATCGCCGGCTTGAACGACGACGACGCAGTCTGACCCTTCACCGAGGGCTCGGTCTCCACGATCTCGAAGGTCGCCAGGCGCGGCAGTTCGATGCCGATGGCCAGGCCATCATGGGTCGAGAGCTGAACCGTCATCCCATCCTGCATATAGGGCGCGGCGTCGCCGATCACGTCGGCCCCGGCTACGATCTGGTCGTAGGTCTCCGGGTTCATGAAGTGATAGCCCTCGTCGTCCTGGTACAGGAACTGGAAGTCGCGCTGGTCGACGAACGCGCGCTCGACGCTTTCGGTGGTGCGGTAGCGCTCGGACACCTTCACCCCGTCGGAGATGCGGCGCATGTCGAGCTGGGTCACCGGCGTGCCCTTGCCGGGGTGGATATTCTCGACCTTCAGGACGAGGTAGAGCTTGCCCTCCATGTCGAGGACGAATCCCTTGCGGAGCGAGCTGGCGGCCACCTTCACGTGTGCGTTCCTTCAAAATCCCTGCGCCCCGTCACGAGTCGGCGGGCGGCTTTGACCGGCGCGTTTATACGATGGCGCCCGCGCGCGCCAGCCATGCTCCCCCGCCGCGGGGTCGCGGCGTGAGCTGGTGGTCCCCGCAAACCTACGCCGACCGCCGTCCGATGCTGATGGCGCGCGGCCGCGCGACCGCCGCCGCGCGCCGCTGGTTCGAGGCCGAAGGCTTCGTCGAGGTCGAGACCGCCGCCCTGCAGGTCTCGCCCGGCAATGAGGCGCATCTACACGCCTTCTCGACCGAGGCGGTCGGCCACGGCGGCGGCCGAGCGGCCCTGCATCTGCGCACATCGCCCGAGTTCGCGGCGAAGAAACTCCTGGCCGCCGGCGAGCCCAGACTGTTCGAATTCGCCCGCGTCTGGCGCAATCGCGAGCGCGGTCCGCTGCACCACCCCGAATTCACCATGCTGGAGTGGTATCGCGCCGGCGCGCCCTACACCGCCCTGATGGACGACTGCGCCGTGCTGATGCGGCTCGCCGCCGAAGCGGCCGGGACCAGCAGCCTCACCTGGCGCGGCCAGAGCTGCGACCCCTTCTCCGAACCTGAACGGCTGACCGTGGCGGCGGCCTTCGAGCGCTACGCCGGCTTTGATCTCCTCGACGGCGACCTGTTCGAAGGCGCGCGCAAGGCGGGGGTGCGGGTGGCTCCGGACGACGGCTGGAGCGACCTCTTCAGCCGCGCCATGACCCAGCTGATCGAGCCCAATCTCGGGATCGGCCGCGCCACCATCCTCTACGAATATCCCGTTTCCGAGGCGGCGCTAGCCCGCCCAGCGCCCGGAAACCCGCGGGTCGCCGAACGGTTCGAGCTCTATGCCTGCGGCGTCGAGCTGGCCAACGCCTTTGGCGAACTGACAGACCCCGAGGAACAGCGCCGCCGCTTCATCGCCGACATGGATGAAAAGCAGCGCGTCCATGGTGAGCGCTATCCGATCGACGAGGAGTTCCTCGCGGCCCTTGCCGTGATGCCCGAAGCCTCCGGCGCCGCGCTCGGCTTCGACCGTCTCGTCATGCTGGCCGTCGGCGCCCGCCGGATCGAGGATGTGCTCTGGACCCCCCTGGCGGAGACCCCGGCGTGACCCGGCCGCTGCGCACCGCCGAGGATCTCGCCAACGCCGGCCTGATCCCGCCCGAAAAGCTCGCCGAGCTGCAGCGGGTCGCGGCCCAGTACGCCGTCGCCATCACCCCCGCCCTGGCCGAGTTGATCGATCCGGGCGACCCGAACGACCCTATCGCCCGCCAGTTCACCCCCGACATCCGCGAGCTCGATCTCGACCCCACAGAGCTGGCCGACCCGATCGGCGACGAGGCCCACAGCCCGGTCAAAGGCGTCGTCCACCGCTACCCCGACCGCTGTCTCTTGAAGGTCACCCACACCTGCGCCGTCTATTGCCGCTTCTGCTTCCGGCGCGAGATGGTTGGGCCGGACGGGAACGGTTCGCTCACGCCCGATGAGCTCGGCGCGGCCCTGGCCTATATCGCCGCCCATCCCGAACTTTGGGAGGTGATCGTCACCGGCGGCGACCCTTTGCTGCTCTCACCCCGGCGCCTCGCCGACCTCTCGGCCCGCCTCGCCGCCATCCCGCACGTGAAGGTGGTCCGCCACCACACCCGCATGCCGGTCGCCGACCCGGCGGCGATCACCCCCGAGCGGGTCGCCGCGCTCCGTTGCGAGGGCAAAGCCGTCTATGTCGCGCTGCACGCCAACCATGCCCGCGAACTCACCACCGAGGCCCGCGCCGCCTGCGCCCGGATCGTGGACGCCGGCCTGCCGATGGTCGGCCAGACCGTCCTGCTGCGCGGGGTGAACGACGACGCGGCGACCCTCCAGGCCTTGATGCGCGCGCTCGTCGAGAGCCGGGTCAAACCCTACTACCTACACCATCCCGACCTCGCGCCCGGCACCGGCCACCTGCGGATCGGGCTGGAGGAGGGCCAGGCCCTGGCCCGCGCACTGCGCCGCGACGCCTCGGGCCTCTGCCAGCCGACCTATGTGCTCGACATCCCCGGCGGCCACGGCAAGGTTCCGGTCGGGCCGGACTATCTGGGCGACGGCGAGGTGACCGACCCCCGGGGCGGGCGTCATCGATATCCGCGCCCGGTCGACGGAGACGACAAGCTGTGAAAGGTTGCCCCCAACCGCGCCGTAGCGCGCGGAAGAGTGGGAGAACTTCATGCACGTCCCGTCGCGGACCCGGCTTCAGCAGGCCAAGTCCATCGCCATCGTCTCTAGCGGCAACTTCCTCGAGATGTATGACTTCATGGTCTTCGGCTACTACGCCCAGGCCATATCCAAGGCCTTCTTCCCCGGCGACAACGATGTCACCAAGCTCCTCCTCACCTTCCTGACCTTCGGGGCGGGCTTCCTGATGCGGCCCATCGGGGCCGTGGTCCTGGGGGCCTATATCGATAGGCACGGCCGCCGTAAGGGGCTGATCCTCACCCTTGGCCTGATGGCGATCGGCACCCTCGCGATCGCGGCCACCCCAACCTACGCGACGATCGGCATCGCCGCGCCCTTCATCGTCCTGGCGGGCCGCCTGATCCAGGGACTTTCGGCCGGGGTCGAGCTTGGCGGTGTGTCTGTCTATCTGTCGGAGATCGCCCCGCCCGGAAAGAAGGGCTTCTACGTCGCCTGGCAGTCGGCCAGCCAACAGCTGGCCGTGGTCTTCGCCGCCCTGATCGGCCTCGCCGCCAACGCCTATCTCGGCAAGGAGGCCATGGGGGCGTGGGGCTGGCGCATCCCCTTCATCATCGGCTGCGTGATGATCCCCTTCCTGCTGCTGATCCGCCGCCTCCTGGAGGAAAGCCCGGCCTTCCTGGCCCAGCCCGAACGGCCGCACCTGCATGAAGTGGTGCGCCAACTGGGCGCCAATTGGCTCCTGGTGCTGCGCGGCGTGGGCATGGTGATGATGACCACCGTCTTCTTCTATCTGATCACAGCCTACACCCCGACCTTCGGCCAGAAGGAGCTGAAGCTGACGGCGGTGGAGGCCTTCCTGGCCACCCTCTGCGTCGGCGTGTCGAACTTCATCATCCTGCCGCTCACGGGCGCCCTGTCCGACAAGATCGGCCGCAAGCCCATCCTGATCACCGCCGCCGTGGTCGGGCTCGCCTGCGGCTATCCGGCCCTGCACTGGCTGGTCAGCGATCCCAGCTTCGGCGCCTTCCTGGCCGTGCTGCTGCTCTTCTCGGCCATCTACGCCACCTATAACGGCGCCATGGTCGTCTTCCTGACCGAGGTCATGCCGGTGCGGGTCCGCACCGCGGCCTTCTCGCTCAGCTACAGCGTGGCGGCGGGCCTCTTGGGCGGCTTCACCCCGCTGATCGCCACCTACCTGATCGAGAAGACCCAGGACAAGGCGGTCCCCGGCCTTTGGCTGATGGCGGCGGCGACGGTCAGCCTGCTGTCGGCGCTCAGCTTCACTTTCGGCAAGAAGACCAGATTCAAGGAGGCCGCCGCGTGACCCATCTCAACCTCACCCGCCGCGCCGGCCTCGCCGCCGCGCTCGCGCTCGTCTTCACGCCCGCTTTGGCCTCGGCCGCCGAGGTCCGGGTGATGATCTCCGGCGCCTTCCGCCCGGCCTTCGCCAAGATCTCGTCCGAATGGGCCCAAAAGACCGGCAACACGGTCGTCACCCTGGCCGGCCCGTCGTTCGGCGCCACGCCCGAGGCGGTGCCGAACCGGCTCAAGCGCGGCGAGCCCGGCGACCTGATCATCGTCGCCCGCGAGTCGCTCGATCAGATGGTGAAGGACGGCTACCTCGTGAAGGGTACGGAGACCGATCTGATCCTGTCGCTGATCGCGATGGGGGTTAAGACCGGAAACCCGATCCCCGACATCAAGACGCTGGACGGCCTGAAGAAGACCCTGCTGGACGCCAAGTCGATCGCCTATTCGGACAGCGCCTCGGGCATCTACATCGAGACCGAGATGTACAAAAAGCTCGGCATCCCGCAGGTCGCCGCCAAGTCGAAAATGATCCCGGCCACGCCCGTGGGCGAGATCCTGGTGGCAGGACAGGCCGACATCGGCTTCCAGCAGGTCTCCGAGCTGATGGCCGTGCCGGGCGTGACCATCGTCGGAACCCTCCCCGAGGGCGCGCAAAAGCCCACCCTGTTCAGCGCCGCGATCGCGTCCAAGGCGAAGGAGGCGGCCGCCGCCCGGTCGCTGCTGGCCGAACTGGTCTCGCCCGCCAACTACGCGGCGATCCGGGCCTCCGGTGTCGAGCCTGCCGCGACGGCGAAGCGCTAGCGGATCCTCGCCGCCCACCGCTCGATCACCGCGGCGATCTGCTGGTTGTTCTTCTCCAGCATCATCATGTGGCCGTTGCCGTGGATGCCGATCCGCCCGAGCTGGATCCAGGTCGGCTTGACCCCGGCCTGCTCCAGATAGCGCACCGTGCAGTGCTCATAGCCCGCGTGGTAGCTGGCCTCCGAGGTCACTATCAGGATCGGCGCCTTCGTTAGATTGACCAGCTGGCGCGGCGTCCCGGCCTGGCGCCAGCATCGGACGTAGGGTCTGGCTTCGGCCTCCGGCTCCCGCTCGAACTTCAGTTCGGACGGAACGCTCACGGCGGGCGAATAGGTCAGCTTTTCCGCCGTCAGCCCCCAGGGCCGGTTGTCGGCCGTCAGTTCGCGGAAATAGTCGGGCGCCCCGAGGTAATCGAGATCGTGCACCGGCGGCCCGTTCGGCTCGACCTGGATCAGCCCCTTCACCTTGCCGGGCCGGTCGTCGAGCGCCGGCCAGCCGAAGGCGCCTGACTGCGAATGGGTCAGCAGGATCACTGGCCCGATTGTGTCGATCAGCGCGCCCAGCGCCTTGCGGTTCAGCGCCTGCTGCTCGGCGAAATTGGCGATGGTCGGCAGCTGCCCGGCCAGGAACTGCTGATTGACCGGGTCCTCCAGCGTCGGCCTCGCCGGCCACTGGGAGTGCAGCTTAGCCTCGGGCCAGAGGTTGTAGAGTTCGGGGAACATGAACCGCTGCTGGTCGAGCACGAAGCCCGCGTCGGCCGCCGGGCCGTAGAGCTCGGGCCGATAGCCCGCCCGCCCTCGGCCCGGGGTGTCGACCACATAGACGGCGTAGCCCTGGCGCAGGAAATACTGCGCCCAGCCCTCGCGCCCGTCCGGCGTGCCGGTGAAGTTGGTGCCCGTCTGGTCGCGGCCGTGGACCATGACGATGGGGTACGGATGTCGCCGCCTCGCCGGGATCTGATACTCGGCGTAGAGGGCGCCCGAGACATACTGCAGGCCCCCGACCGTCCGATAGTCGCCCCCGGCGTAGAGATAGCCCTGTTTGGCGATGCTCAGGGGGGCGTCCGCCGCCGCCATTCCCGCCAGCGCCAAGGCGGCGGCCAGGGCCGCACCCACGATCTTCATGTTCCGCCCCCAGCGGCCGGTTTGGGGTTCCGGCCTGCAAAGATTGTATTTGTTTAAGGCAACCTTACACATTATAGGTCGGGAAGTGGTTCCAGCGAACCATTGCCTCCCTACGACTTCAGCCTCCACGGACTCAGTGCCGGCGGGGGCTTTTTCTTTTGGGCCGCGCGCCCATTCGGCCTAGCCTCGTCGCATGAAGCCCGCTGTCCTCGCCCTGATCGCGCCGCTCGCGCTCCTCGCCGCCTGCTCGCCCCCGGCCGAGCCCCAGAACACCGTCGCCGCCGCGCCCGCCGGCCCCGCGCCCCTGCCGGCCGATTTCCCCGCCAAGCCGGGTCAGCCCGGCGGCCTGGCCCTCGACCAGGTCGCGGGCCCGCCGCCCGCCGTGATTGATCCCAAGAGCGCGCAGGGCGCCGCCGACGCCGTGCGCCGCTACTTCGCCGCCATCGAGGCCAAGGACTATGCCGGCGCCCAGGTCCTGGTCGGCCCCAAGGTCGATCTGAAGGTGTTCGAGCGGCGGCTGTCCTCCTATCCGATCTACCGCGCCAATGTCGGCAAGCCGGGGCAGATGCAGGGGGCCGCCGGCTCCTCCTATGTCGAGGTGCCGATCCAGACCTACGGCCGGATGCAGTCGGGCGAACTCTTCAGCCGGCTGGAGACCGTGCAGTTGAAGCGGGTCAACGACGTGCCGGGCGCTGCGCCCGAACAGCTGATCTGGCGCATCCAGCAGATCGTCGTGGCTCAGCCCGCGCCCTAGTCAGCCCGGCTGAATCGTTCGAGGCGGCCGCTCGCGCGGCCGCCTCGGGATGACGTGTGAGGTTGCCTGAACCCCTTCCGCGTCAGGTCACATGATGTAGTCGGACGCGTCGATCAGATAGTAGGGCATGCCGACGATGGTGAACTCGACCACCTGGGCGCCGCTTTCGAAATGCAGCACCGCATCGCTGTTGGAGTTGGTGTGGAGCGCGCCGCCCCAGCTGCTCAGCGCCGTGATGTCGAGGCGGTCGAGGCCGTTCTCGAAGCCGGTGATCGACTGGCTGCCCGTGGTCGGGTTGAGGACAAAGATGGTGGCCAGGCCATTGCCGCCGTTCATCGGATAGGTCGGAGACGGCACAATCAGGCTGGCGGAGCCGCCGATCATGTCATTGACGGTCATCAACTGACCCTGGGTCACCCCGTCGAGATTGATCTTCACGACCTCCCCGCCTTGACCGGTCAGGGTCATGACGGTCTTGGACCCGGCCTGGACGGAGGCGCCGGTCCAGTAGTTGCTGGTTCCAAACCCGAAGGCGGTGAGGTCGAGCTTGTCCACGCCGAGCTTGAAGTCGGTGATGGTGACGATGTGGGCGTTGGTGCGGATTTCGAAAATGTCGACGCCGGCGCTGCGGGTCCCGTCCCAGCTATAGTCGCCGGCCATCGTATCGTCGCCGCCGTCGGCGATCAGGCGGTCGACCCCGGCCCCGCCCCAAAGGTTGTCGTTGCCGCCGCCGCCGGCGAGCACGTCGTCGCCAGCCCCGCCGTCCAGCCGATTGTCCCCGCCGTCGCCGGTGAGGGTGTCGTTGAACGAACCGCCGGACAGTTGTTCGACGCGCGTGATGGTTCCGCGGTTCTGCGCGTCGAAGGCGTAGACTCCCGTGGCCAGGTTCGCGGTCACCGCGCCGGAGCCGGCGAAGCTGAGGCTGTCGAGGCCGTCGCCGCCGTTGATCAGGTCGATTCCCAGGCTGGCGATGAAGGTGTCGTTGCCGGCGTTGCCATAGAGCTGGTTGGCCAGGGCGTTGCCCTTGAGCGTGTCGCTGAAACTCGAGCCCCAGACGTTTTCGATATTGCTGAGGGTGTCCTTGCCCTGTCCGGTGGCCGCGCCGGTGGAGAGGTCGACGCGGACCGCCGCTCCGCCGGAGAAGTCGGCCATGTCGATGCCGGCCCCGCCGTTCAGGATGTCGTCGCCAGCGCCCCCGTTCAGTCGGTCGCTGCCGTCGCCGCCGATGAGCTCGTCCGCCCCGTCTTCGCCGTTGAGAATGTCGTCGCCGGAGCCGCCGTCGACGTAGTCGTTGCCCGCGCCGGCGTTGACGACGTCACTGCCGCCCTTGGCGTTGATGGTGTCGGCGACGCTGGTGCCGTTAATGGTGTTGTTCTGGCCGTTGCCGTTGATATTCGCCATGTGAATTTTCCCTCGGCTCCGTTGGCCGCGGGACGGTTATTGAGAAAATGGCGTTCGATTGCAGCCCCCATGAATATGGGGTCCCCACCGCAACATCTTGATTAACCTTGCTGATCCGGCCGGGTGTCCGGGGCCAGCGTCAGGGTGATCCGCGTGCCCTTGGCCAGGCCGGCGACGGTCAGTTCCGCCCCGAGCCGCCCGGCCCGAAGCCGCATATTGGCCAGACCCCGCCCGGGTTTGACGGCGCCCGGATCAAAGCCCGCGCCATCGTCCTCGATCCAAATCTCGACGGCGCCGTCCGCATTGCGGCGCAGCCCCACCTGGAGGCGGCCGGGCTTGCCATGCGCCAGCGCGTTGGCGCCGGCCTCCTGCAGGATACGGTAAATCTGCAGGGTGTGGCTGGGTCCAAGCACGGGCGCGGGCTCGATATCCTCGATCCGCCAATCCAGCTCCACGCCCGCCGCATCGCACCGGGGCTCGATCCGCGAGCGGAAGGCGCCGATGACATTGGGCAGCGAGGCCTCGCCCTGCTCCAGCGACTCGACCACCAGCCGCAGGTCGTTGAGGCTTTCCTCCAGCCCCGCGACCAGGGTCTCGCCGGCGAGCTTGCCCGACCGCGCCCGCACGATCAGGCCCAACAGCTGGCCCCCGATGCCGTCGTGAATGTCGCTGGTGATGCGGCCGCGTTCCTCGAGCAGCATGGCCTCGCGCTCGCTGCGCCTCAGCGCCTCCAGGCCGGCGCGCACCTCCCGTTCGCGTTCGGCGACCAGCGAATTCAGCTTGTCGGTGTTGGCGGCGGCGGCCTCGAAGACGCCGCGCGCCCGGACCGCCAGCGACACCAGCAGCGCCAGGGGGAAGAAGGTCACCGCCGCGTTCAGGAACAGGCCCGAGCCGTGGAAGAAGCGGATATCGATCATGTCGGCCAGCGCGGCCACGATCACGAACAGGAAGGCCGAGGACTCGATGGGATGGCGCAGCCCGGCGCGGGCGTAGAAGGCGGCGATGCGCACGAGGCAGAGCGGCGCGACCACGAGGCCGAGCCAGCTGATGGGAAAATTGATCTCATGGGCTGCGCTCGCCAGATCGCCGGTGAGGCGCAGACCGATCAGGACCGCGCCCACGGCGATCACCGGCAGGCTGATGAGGGCCAACAGGCGCCGGGCCCGCGCGCTCCAGGGATCGATCAGCAGGCTGAGC
>CANJKM010000003.1 GCA_947474805.1 Caulobacterales bacterium
CAGGCCCCGTCGCGCACGTCGGCGACGGTGATCTGCACGGCGTAGCGGTGCATCTCGGCCTCGACCCCGAGGATTTCGGCGCAGACCACCGTGTCCTGGGCGAAGTTCTTGGGCACGCCGCCGCCGACCATAAAGAGGCCGGTGACCCCGGCCGCGATCTTGATGTCGGTCAGCTCGCGGAAGTCCGCGACCGCGTCGATCATCATATAGGGCTGCTTGGCCGCGGCCCGCTCCTTCTGGTGCTTCACCAGGCCAAAGCCCGCCGAACTGTCGACGAAGGCCGGGCAGAAGATCGGCACGCCCTCTTCATAGGCGGTCTGGATCAGCGAGCCCGGCTTCTTGGCGTTGCCCTCGGACAGCCACTTGCCCATCTCCCAGATGAACTCGCGCGAGCTATAGCCGCGCGGCTCGAGGCGATTGGCCAGCTCAAGAATGGTGTGGTCGCAGGCCTGGAGCTCTTCCTCGTCGATATAGGTGTCGTAGATCCGGTCGATATAGTTGTCGCGCAGCACATTGTCGTCGACCTGGCCGGCGGCCTGATAGTGCTTGAATCCAAGGGCTTCGAAGAAGTCCATGTCGACGATCGAGGCGCCGGTGGCGACGATGGCGTCGACCATCCCGAACTTCACCATGTCGCGATAGACGTCCATGCAGCCGCCGGCCGAGGTGGATCCGGCCAGGATCAGCCAGGGCGAGCAGGCCTTGTCCTCGATAGCCATGTTCAGGATATCGGCCGCCCGCGCGGTGTCGCGCGAGGAGAAGCTCATGCCGCGCATCGAGTCGATGATCGGCCGGGCGTCGAAGCTGGTGATGTCGACGTGTTTGACGGTGGAGGCCAGAAGTTCGGCCTTGGTGTTGGAGACGGGTGCGGTCATCGCTTGGTTTCCCTTGGGGTGATCGCCCGTCGTGGAACATCTCTTGCCGGGACGGAGCGACCGACAAGAGCAACGCGGCTCACCTCCCGAAGTTCGGAAGATGAGGCGGGCTTATAACGCGGATTGCGACAGTCTCTAGCTTGGCCCTACTTCCGGCGGCGGCGGACGCCGGCCTTGCCCTTGGGACGCGAGAAGCGGACCACCTTGCGGGCGTCCTCCTCCTCGGCCCGGCGGGTCGGGATCGAGCGGCGGGCGAGACCATAGAGCGAGGCCATCGGGGGATCGCCGACGATGGCGGTGTCGTGCTCGCCATAGCCGTTGAAGCCCGTCGACATGGCGACGCCATAGGCACCCATCATGCCGATCTCGATATAATCGCCTTCCTGGATATCGGCCGGCAGCCAGAAGGGGCCCGGCATATGGTCGATCGAGTCGCAGGTCGGGCCGTAGAAGCGGAAGGGTTTCAGATCGGCCGAGGCCTCGCCTTCCCGCACCAGCTTGACCGGGAAAGGCCATTTCGAGTGGGTCGCGTCGAACAGCGAGCCGTAGGAGCCGTCGTTCAGATAGAGGGCGTCGCCCTTGCGCAGGTCGACCTTGCACAGCACCGAGGAGCTCTCGGCCACCAGCGCCCGGCCCGGCTCGCACCAGAGTTCGGTCGTCTCATGCACCATCATCTCGCCGAAGCCGCGATGGATGGCGTCGACGTATTCGCTCATGTCGGGCGGGACCATGCCCGGATAGACCGAGGGGAAACCGCCGCCGACGTCCACGACATCCGCGAGAACGCCCGCGCGAACCAGGGCTCGAGAGACCTGGGACATGGCCGCCTGATAGGCGGTCGGGCGCATGCACTGGCTGCCGACGTGGAAGGAGACCCCCATCATGGCGGTAGTCGCCTGGCGGGCGGCGAGCAGCAGGGCGGGGGCCTGATCGATCGAGACCCCGAACTTGCCCGACAGCGTATAGGCCGCGCCCTCGGTCTGGACCGCCATTCGGACGATCAGATTGAGGTCGTCGGCGCCGCCGGTGGATTCGAGAATCTTCTCGAGCTCTTCCTGGCAGTCGAGCGCGAAGGTCTTCACCCCGTGCTTGTGATAGGCGGCGGCGATCGCGGCCCGGCTCTTGACCGGATGCATGAAGGCCAGCCGGGCCTGGGGCGCCACGGAGCGCACCAGCTCGATTTCGGCCATGGACGCCACGTCGAAGCTCGTCACCCCGGCCTTGACCAGGGTTTCGATCACCCAAGGCGAAGGGTTCGCCTTGACCGCGTAGAAAACGTCGCCTTTGAACTTATCCTGGAACCAGTGCGCCGCTACCGCTGCCGCGTCAGGCCGCACGAGGGCGACTGGACGTTCCGGCGAACGGTCACGGACCAGGTCCAGGGAGTTATGATACGTGTCCAATTCACGTAAACCCCTGTGATGGTTGATCCAGACCGGCGTTAGCAACGCAGAGTGGACACGGGGTCCGCCGGGACTTGCGCAAATAGGGAATACAGCCCCCCCTGTAAAGACCCTTGTGCCGTATGAGTCTTAGCGACTTTCCGTCGCGCGGGTTCGTGTCATAAATCCCTGGCGGACTCCCGGCCCCATTGGGCAGGGTCCGCGCCCTCTGGAGAACCTCCCAAACCATGCCCGCCGCCGCATTCGAGACTCGCGACGTCACCAAGACCTATGGACAGCGGCGCGCGCTCGACGGGGTCAGCCTGAAGGTCGAGCCCGGCGAGATGGTCGCCCTGATCGGCCCCTCGGGTTCAGGCAAATCCACCTTGCTGCGCGCCATTACCGCCCTGGTGGAGATCGATCCCGGCAAGGGCCGGATCGAGGTCTTCGGCCTGCCGGTTCAGGTCGACGGTAGGTCGACCGAGCATGTCCGCGGGGTGCGGGCCCGGGTGGGCTTCATCTTTCAGCAGTTCAATCTCGTCGGCCGCCTCACCCTCTATTCCAACGTCATGATCGGGGCGCTGGGCCGCATCCCGGCCTGGCGCGGTCTCCTCGGCGCCTGGCCGAAGAAAGAGCAGACCACGGCCATGCAGGCCCTGCAGCGGCTCGGCGTCTCCGACTACGCCGGCCAGCGCGCCGCCACCCTGTCGGGCGGCCAGCAGCAGCGTGGCGCCATCGCCCGCACCCTGGTGCAGGGGGCCGAGACCATCCTGGCCGACGAGCCGGTGGCCTCGCTCGACCCCGTCTCCGCCCGCCGAGTGATGGAGGCGCTGCAGGAGCTGAACAAGAAGGACGGCCTGACCGTGGTCGTCACCCTGCATCACGTCGACTACGCGCTGAAATATTGCCGCCGGGTCGTGGCGCTCCAGGCCGGCAAAGTGGTCTATGACGGGCCGGCCGCGGGGCTGGACCACAAGCTTCTGATCGACATCTATGGGCCCGAGTTCGACGACGCCCTGGAGGCCAAGACCAATGCCAAATTTCACTAGGCGAGCCTTCACTGGGCGCGCCTCGACCGCCCTCCTCCTCCTCGGCGCGGCCCTGGCGCTGTCGGCCTGCGGTCAGAAACCCTCCGAGCCCGCCAAGACGGCGACCGCACCGCCGAGCGAGATCAAATTCTCCGTCCTCTCGGCCGAGACCCAGGCCAACCTCGGCCCGCTGTGGGAGCCGGTGCTGGCGGACCTGTCCAAGGAGCTGGGCATCCCGGTGAAGCCCTTTTTCGCCTCCAACTATTCGACCCTGATCGAGGCCATGCGCTTCGGCGACGTCCAGGCGGGCTGGTTCTCGGCCCTGTCCGGGCTGGAGGCGGTCAGGCGCGCCGGGGGCGAGGTGGCCACCCGCACCGCCGACCCCGACGGCCGTCAGAGTTATGAATCGGTGCTGATCGTCCGCAAGGGCTCAGGCATCACCCTCGACAAGATCCTGAAGTGCGACAAGTCGCTGTCCTTCGGCATCGGCGACTCCAAGTCGCTGTCGGGCACGCTCGCCCCCCTGACCTATCTCTTCACCCCCCGGGGCATCGATCCGCAGTCCTGCTTCAAGGTGGTCCGCTCGGCCAGCCACCAGGCCAATCTGTTCGCGGTCGCCAACGGCGTCCTGGACGTCTCGTCGAACAACAGCGTCGGCCTCTTCTTCGCCCAGCGCGAGAACCCGGCGACCGTGGCCAAGACCGAAGTGGTTTGGACCTCCCCGTCCCTGCCGGAGTCGGCCATCATCCTCAAGTCCAGCCTCGACCCGGCCATCAAGGCCAAGATCAGGACCTTCTTCCTCGACTACCACAAGGCGACGGGGGCCGAGGGCGAGCGCCGCAAGAAGATCATGAAGGACCTGAACTGGTCGAGCTTCCCGCCCGCCGACAACAGCTACCTGCAGCCGGTGGTGCAGATGGAGGCGGGCCAGCTGCTGGCCGAGGCCAAGCGCGGCGGCGACCCGGCCCGGATCAAGGCGGCCCAGGCGGCGCTGGACGCCGCCAACGTCCCCGGCGCCCACCCCTGAGCCCCGACTTGACCGATCTTCCCATCCCCGCGCCGCCGACGCGCCCGCTCGCCCAGCGCCTGACCGATCTTCTGGTCTGGGGCGGGCTGATCGTCTTCCTCCTGGCCAGCTTCGGCCCGGTGGAGATGTCCAAGACGCCGCTGCTGTTCACCAAGGCCGACAACATCAGCCTGTTCGGCCGGGGCTTCCTGCATCCCGACTTCGGCCAGGGCTGGCGCTACGTCGGCCAGATGTTCCTGACCGTGCAGATCGCTCTGTGGGGGACGGCGCTCGCCGTGGCCATCGCCATTCCGCTCGGCCTGGCCGGCGCGCGCAACATCGCGCCGCCCTGGATCCAGCAGCCGGTCCGCTGGCTGATGAACATCCTGCGCTCGGTGCCAGACCTGGTGGTCGGCACCGTCTTCGTGGTCGCCGTGGGCCTGGGCCCCTTCGCCGGGGTCATGGCCCTGGCGCTGAACACCGGCGGGGTGCTCGGCAAGCTGTTCTCCGAGGCCGTCGAGGCCGTCGACCCGCGCCCGGTCGAGGGCGTCCGCGCCGTGGGCGCCAACCGGCTGCACGAGATCGTCTGGGGCGTGATCCCCCAGGTGGGGCCGCTGTGGACCAGCTACGCCCTCTACCGGTTCGAATCCAACTCCCGCTCGGCCACGGTCCTGGGGCTGATCGGGGCGGGCGGCATCGGCCAGGTGCTGTTCGAATCGATCAACGCCTTCGCCTACGGCCAGACCGCGGCCATCGTCATCGTCATCGTGGTGGCGGTGACCCTGATCGATCTGCTGTCACAGACGCTGCGGCAGCGGCTGTTGTAGCGATCTAGGCCGCCGGCCTGCGCCTCAACCGCGCCAGGCGCCGCAGCCGCCGCCAGAACCGCGTCTTCTGAGGCTCCGGGTAGGGCTCGAGGTTCTGCACGAACTGCTCGGCCGAGGCCCGCCAGGAGAACTTCTCCGCATAGGCGCGCACCGCCTTGCGGTCGAGCTTGAGGCATTCCAGGCAGGCCGCCTTCAAATCCTCGCCCACCACCCCCGCGTTCGAGCCTGGAATGATGTCGATCGGCCCCGGCGCCGGGAAGGCCGCCACGGGGGTTCCAGCGGCCATCGCCTCCAGGATCACCAGGCCGAAGGTGTCGGTCAGGGACGGAAACACGAAGACGTCGGCCGCCGCGAACAGGGCCGCCAGCTCCTCGCCGAACTTGGCCCCAAGGAAGCTCGCCTCGGGATACTGGGCCGCCAGCGCCTCCTTGGACGGACCGTCGCCGACCACCACCTTGGAGCCCGGCAGGTCGAGCTTGAGGAAGGCCTCGATATTCTTCTCCGGCGCCACCCGCCCGACATTGAGGAAGATCGGTCGCTTCAGGCCGGGGAACAGGTCCGGCCCGCCCGGCGCGGCCGGCTTGAACAGCTCGGTGTCGACCCCGCGCGACCAGAAGGACAGATTGTGGAAGCCCGCGCGCTCCAGTTCGTCGCGCATGGTCGGCGTGGCCACCATCACCCGGCCCGAGGCCGAGTGGAACCAGCGCATATAGGCGTAGCCCGCCGCCACCGGGACCGGGAACCGAGCGGCCAGATATTCCGGAAACCGCGTGTGGTAGCTGGTGGTGAAGGGCAGTTTCCAGTCCAGGCACAGCCGCCGCGCCGCCAGCCCCACGGGGCCCTCGGTGGCGATATGGATGGCTTCGGGTTCGAACGCCTTGAACCGCTCCTGCATCGGCTCATAGGCGCCCAGCGCCAGCCGGATCTCCGGATAGGTCGGCATCGGCAGGGTCTTGAACTGGTCGGGCGAGATGACCTCGACCTCGTGGCCCATGGCGCGCATCTCGGCCACCGTGCGGTTCAGGGTGCGCACGACACCATTGACCTGGGGCTCCCAGGCGTCGGTGGCCAACAGAATCCGCATCAGGCGGCGACAACCTCGCGCTCGGGGAGGATGGCGAGCTTGCGGTCCAGCGGCGACCAACGCCGCTCGGCCGCCCAGTCGATAATCTCGAACCGCCCGTCGAAATGCTCGACCGCCGCCGTGCAGCTCTCAACCCAGTCGCCGTCGTTGATATAGGTGATCCCGTCGATCTCGCGCATCTCGGCCTTGTGGATGTGCCCGCAGATCACCCCGTCGACCCCGCGCCTGCGCGCTTCGTCGGCCAGGGCCTGCTCGAAGTCGTCGATGAACTGCAATGCGTTCTTCACCTTGACCTTAAGATAGGCCGAAAGGCTCCAATAGCCCAAGCCCATCCGGCGCCGGAGCCGGTTCCAGTGCGTGTTCAGCACGATCAGGCTGCGATAGGCCCAGTCTCCGAGCTTGGCCAGCCATTTGGCCTGCATCACCACGCCGTCGAAGGCGTCGCCGTGGATGACCAGATAGCGTTTACCGTCCGCCGCCTCGTGGATGGCGTCGTCGACCACCTCGACCCCGCCGAAATGCAGGCCGCAATACTGGCGGCACATCTCGTCGTGGTTGCCGGGGACATAGATCACCCTGACCCCGCGCCGGGCCAGTCTCAGCACCTTCTGCACCACGTCGTTGTGGGCCTGGGGCCAGAACCAGCCCGACTTCAGCCGCCAGCCGTCGACGATATCGCCGACGAGATAGAGGGTTTCGCACTCAACCTCGCGTATGAAGTCGAGAAGCAGCTCAGCCTGGCAGCCGCGCGTGCCGAGGTGGATGTCGGAAATGAACACCGAGCGATACGCCCGTCCTTGCGTCGAGCCCGCCATTAGTCGCCTCCTTTTGCACCAAAAGCGGACCCCCGCCCTGGTGCCGGGCGCTAGGCCGATTGCGTGAACTCCTCGTGACGGCGCTGTTAGGAGGTCGGTAGGGACTAGGCGGGGAGTGATGGCGTCCCCAAGTGGGGCCCGACGCGGGGACGAGGGCGGAAGATGATGCGAGGCACGGCCAAGGCGCTTGGCCCGGCCCCCGATGATCGGGGAGCGCGGGCTCCCGAGCCGGCGGCGGCGGGAAATAGCCGCAAGTCGCAGCGGACGAGGCTGCGCATCTTCGAGGCGGCCCAGTCGCTGTTCGTCGAGATCGGCTACCACGCGGCCACCAACGCCAAGATCGCCGAGGTCGCCGGCATGACCCGCGGGGCTATGCTCTACCATTTCGCCACCCGCGAGGAGCTGATGGCCGCGGTGGTGCCCTTCAGCCAGGCGCGCCGCGCCTCGCTGCTGCAGGAGGCGGCCGAGAGCCTGCCCCACGGTTCCGACCGGGGCGACCGGGTGATCGAGGCCTATTGGAATCTGCTCTCCGAGCCCGCCTTCATCGCCTTCACCGAGCTGGAGGCCGCCGCCCGCACCGACGCCGGCCTGCGCGAGATCCTGCGCCCGGCGGAGGAGGCCTTCGACCAGGCCCAGATGGTCGAGAACATGTTCGAACTGGTCCAGGGCGCCCGCGGCGCCCGCTTCCAGGCCAGCCGCGACCTCGCCCGCTTCATGCTGGAGGGCCTGGCCCGCGCCCGCCTGACCTATGACGCCGAGGCCCGCACCGAGAATTTGCTGACCGTGGTCAAGCGCGCGGCCCGGAACCTCAACCGCAAGGGCGCCGACACCTCTCTCTGGCCGGAGTGAGGCTCTGCGTCCATTCGACACGGCGCGCGCCGCGCCTCCTCAGGATGAAGCGCGTGGGTGGGCTACAAGAGCAAAAGCCTTCGTCATGCTGAGGAGCGATCCCTCAGGATCGCGTCTCGAAGCACGCATTGGCGGCGCCTACCGCAGCGAACAGCTCCCGCCGCGCGCCTTGACCGCCGCGCAGGCGGCCTCGGCCTCGGGCGCGTCCGCATAACCGTCGACCAGGGCGCGGTACTTCACCGCCCCGCCCCCGGACGCCAGCTCGATCCTCTGAACCTTGCCGGACGATCCGGCCGCCGCGCCGACCCATGCCGCGCGGGCGGCCTCCAGGCTGGAGAATTCCCCCAGGTTCAGCATCGGCGCGGCCGCCATGGCCAGCCGGGGCTGGGGCGCGGGCGCGGTCGTCTTAGGCTTCGCGGCCGGCTTTGGCGCGACGGGCGGCGGCTTGAGCTCGATCTCGGAAATCGGGGCGGCTCGCGCCGGCGGTGCGGCCACGGCCACGGTCAGGGAGGCCATCAGCGGGCGCGGGGCGCTCTCCGGCTGGCAGACGGCGGTGACCACCGCGTCCATCGGGGTGTCGGGCTCGGTCTGGGACCAGGTCTTGCCCGCCCCGAGATGCTCCACCGCTCCGCCGAGATTGGAGCCCGCATAGATGTCGTAGGCTTGGCGCAGCACCTTGCGTCCGACGCAGTCGACGTCGAGATCAAGTTCGCCCGAGCGGCCGCCCAGGGTTGCGACGAAACCAGGGTCGATCACCTCCTGCAGCACCCGCGCCCGGCGGCCCTGGGCGGCGGACGGCGGCGCTGAGCCCGGCAGGACGGCGAAGACGGCGTCGGGGCCGGAAACCACGACAGCCTCCAGCGGCATGTCGGTGCGCGCGTTCAGCCAGTCTGCCACGGTCCGGGGATCGTTGGATCGCGGAAACGACAGCGGCGAGGCCGCGTTCGCGGCGCCCCCAAACAGGGCCATCGCCGAAAGGACGGCGAGGCGCGTCCCGATGCTCGACATGGACAAGGCCTTTCCTTACCCACAAAGGCTATCGCAACCTTGGCGGTCACTCACACCCATTCGTGCAACGCGCGCGCTCCGGAGCCCAGATTCGCCTGTGACCCGTCCTCAGCTCCAATCCTGGCAAGCCCTGCGCCTCGCCCGTATCGCCTTCCTGCTCGCCCTTGCGATCGGTCTATGGCTGGCGCTCAAGCCCGTCGACCTGGGGCCGGGCCTGATCCCGTGGGACAAGGCCAAGCACTTCATCGCCTTCTATGTCCTGGCCGGCTTGGGCGCCGCCGCCCTGCCGCACCGCTCGCTGTGGCCGCCGGCGCTATTCCTCGCGGCCTATGGCGCGGCCATCGAGGGGCTGCAGGCCCTGCCCATGATCGGCCGCGACGCCGAATGGGCCGACTGGCTGACCGACCTGATCGCGGTCGGCGCCTGCTACGGGCCGCTGTTGCTCGGGCCGTGGCGGCGCTGGACCCGCTAGGGCTTCTCGAACATCCACCAGGTCAGGTTGTCGAGGCCGGTGGTCCGCTTCCAGGAAAAGCCGTAGTCGAGGACCTTCAGCTCGGGAAACAGATCCAGCCACATCCCGCCGAAGTCGCGCTTGAACAGGGCGTCGGTCTGGCCGCGATAGGGGATGGTCTCGGGCTTGTCGGAGAAATATTCCGAGCAGGCGATGTAGCGGGACGACACCCGGTGCATCTCCCGCATCGCCGCCTCCAGCTGGTCGGGATGGATGTGGATCAGCACTCCCACAGTGAAGGCCATCTCCACCGCCCCGTCCGCCAGCGGAATGGCCTGGCCCAGGCCGTCGTGGATGTCGGCCGGGGCGCAGACCCCGTCCTGCGCCAGCACCTTGCGCGCGCCATCCTGCGGCTCGAGCGCCACGAGACGCGCGGTCGAGATGCGCTTGATCGCCCGCAGATTGCGTCCGGTATTGGCGCCCACCTCCAGGATCGAGGCCGGCGGCCGCGCCTCGACGCATTGCAGCAGCCGCGCCCAATGGCGGGTGATGGCGGCCATGTGGTCGGGATCGAAGGTGTTGCGCTCGGTGTAGTCGGCGCCGAAACCGCCGCGCCAGAGCTGGGATTGGAAGGTCTCGCTCATGGCTGCTCCTTAGGTGCAGTGGGCGTTGATTTGGGCGAGGTCGGGCTCGGCCTCGATCACGGCGGCGACCTCGCCATAGCCGGCCAGGTGCGGCCAGGGAGGCAGCCGCCAGGCCACGGCGCGGCAGAACTCCAGGTCCTCGGGGTGATCCAGCGTCCAGCGCCAACCGGCCCGTTCGTCCGAGGGCAGGGCGACGTTGGCGCATTTGAGCTCGGCCCGCATCCAGGGGGTGACGTGCTCGCGGTCGTAGGAATCGACCGCCTCGACGTAGGCGCGGACCAGGGCGTGGCGGGTGAAGGCCTCGGCGTCCAGCCCCTTGGGCCAGGACCGCGGGGCGACATTGGAGCCGTAGTCGGCCCCGGTATCGAGCAGGGCCAGCACCCGACCGGTCACGCGGGGGTCGAGAAACGGGCAGTCGGCGGTGATCCGGACGATCCGGTCGGCCCCGGTGATCTCCGCCGCCAGGGCGTAGCGCGACAGAACATCGGTCTCCGACCCGCGCACCACCTCGGCCCCAAGACTCTCGGCCAACTCGGCCAGCGGGTCGTCCTGGGAGGTGATGGGCGTGGCGACGCAGACGGCGTCGATCCCCGGCGCGGCGCGGGCGCGGGCGATCACATGGGCCAGGACCGGCTGGCCCACGAGGTCCATCATCACCTTGCCCGGCAGGCGTGAGGAGCCCATCCGCGCCTGGATCACGGCGACGGACTTCACCCCAGCATGTCCCAGGCGAGCGGCTCGCCCCGGGTCAGGGGCCGCGCGGCGCGGCGGCCGATGACCTGCGGAAGATGCTTGGGCGCGAGGCCGAAGCCCGGCCGGATCGAGCGGACATTGGCCTTGCTGATCTCGCCGCCCGCCGCCACGTCGGCCACCACATAAAGCGAGCGCCTGAACTGCAGATTGGCCTTCTCCGACCCTTCCAGGTCGTAGTGGACCGATCCGAGCGCCGCCCAGCCCGATTTGCAGTCGCTGACCAACGCCTTGAACTCGTCCGGCTCCAGGCTGAAGGCGGCGTCCGGCCCCCCGTCGGCGCGGGCCAGGGTGAAGTGTTTCTCGATGATGCAGGCGCCCATGGCGACCGCCGCCACCGAGGCGGCCGAACCCGGCGTGTGGTCCGACAGGCCGGTGATCACCCCGAAACGGGCCGCCAGATCGGGGATGGTGCGGACATTGGCCTCCTCGACCGGGGCCGGATAGGCCGAGACGCAGTGCAGGAGCGCGACCCCGCCCGCGCCCGCCGCCCGCGCGGCATCCACCGCCTCGCCCATCTCCTGCAGATTGCACAGGCCCGTCGAGATGATCAGCGGCTTGCCGGTCCGGGCGGCGTAGGCGATCAACGGCAGATCCACCGCCTCGAAGCTGGCGATCTTATAGGCGGGCGCGTCGAGCCCCTCGAGCAGGTCCACCGCCGTCTCGTCGAAGGGCGAGGAGAAGAGGACGACGCCAAGTTCGCGCGCGCGGGCGAACAGAGCCGCGTGCCATTCATAGGGCGTCTGGGCTTCGCCATAGAGGTCATACAGGGTCCGCCCGTCCCACAGCCCGCCGTGGATTTTGAACTCCGGCCGTTCGCAGTCGATGGTGATGGTGTCGGGGGTGTAGGTCTGGATCTTGACCGCGTCGGCCCCGGTCGCGGCGGCGGCGTCGAGCAGGGTTAGCGCCCGCTCCAGGCTTCCGTTGTGATTGCCCGACAGCTCGCAGAAGACATAGGGCGGCTGATCGGGCCCGATCTTGCGACCGGCGATCTCGAACCCGCTCATAGCCCGAGGGCCTCGGCCAGGGCTTCGGCGACGCGCGCCGGATCGCCCTCCGACATCCCCGGAAACAGCGGCAGGGACAGGCAGCGGTCGTACCAGGCCTCGGCCCCGAACAGCGAGATTGGGCCGTAGCGGTCGGCGTAATAGGGCTGACGGTGCACCGGGATGTAGTGAACCTGGGTCCCGATCCCCTTGCTCTTCAGTCGCGCCATCACCTCGGCCCGCGTCGTTCCGGCCGCGGCGAAATCGATCAGCGCCACATAGAGGTGCAGACAGGGATCCTGGCCCTCCGGATTGGGCACGACGCTCACAGTAGGCGCGAGCGGCGCTAGGGCGGCGTCATAGGCCGCCGCCAGCGACCGGCGCCTCTGCACGAACCGGTCGAGCTTCTTCAGCTGGCTGAGCCCCAGCGCGCAATTCAGATCCGGCAAGCGGTAGTTCAGCCCCAGCGACTGCTGCTCGTACCACCACGGCTCGCCCGCCCCGTCGGCGCGCTCGAAACGGTCCGGGTCGCGGGTCATGCCGTGGCTGCGGCCTTCGCGGAGGCGCTCGGCCATACCGGCGTGGGTGGTCGTCACCATGCCGCCCTCGCCGGTGGCGATGGTCTTGACCGGGTGGAAGGAGAAACAGGCCAGCGAGGCGTGCGATCCGTCGCCCACCCTCTGGCGGCCCATGCCGAAGTCCATTTGCGTGCCGAGCGCGTGGCAGGCGTCCTCGATCACGCACGCCCCCACCTCGGCCGCCTGGGCCGCGATCGAGGGCAGGTGCACCGTCCGCCCGGCCAGATGCACGGGCGCCACCGCCTTGACCGGCAGGGTGGCGCGGCCCATCGCCTCGGCCAGGGTCTCGGCGGTCATCAGCCCGGTGTCCGGATCGACGTCGGCGAAAACCACCTCGGCCCCGACGAAGCGTGCGCTGTTGGCCGTGGCCAGGAAGGTGACGGCAGGCGCAATCACCGCATCCCCCGGCCCGACCCCGGCGGCCATCATCGCTAGGTGCAGGGCCGCCGTTCCGTTGGAGCAGGCCACCGCATAGGCCGCGCCGGTCGCCTCGCAGAAAGCCGCCTCGAACGCCTCGACCCGAGGTCCGGTGGTCAGCATCTCGGCGGTCAGGGCTTCCGCCACCGCCGCGAGGTCGTCCGCCTCGATCAGCTGACGGCAGTAAGGGAGGAAATCAGTCACCGATCTTTCAATCGTTCGGGCCTGCCAGCATCCGGCCAAGCCCGGCGCCGTCCAGCCATTCGGTGTTCAGGTCGCTCGAATAGGAGAAGCCCTCGGCCACCTTGGGCGCGTCGAAGGGCTTCCTTTGATACTCCACGAAGTCCGGCTCGATGGCGTAGCGGTCGCCCAGGTCCACCGTGTTCCGGGCGTCGTCCGAGGAGATCATCATCTCGTGCAGCTTTTCCCCGGGCCGGATGCCGACGATCCTTGTGGGCACGCCCGGCGCAATGGCCTCGGTCAGATCGGTGATGGTCATGGACGGGATCTTGGGCACGAAGACCTCGCCGCCCCGCATCATCTCCAAAGCCGACAGCACGAAGGCGACCCCCTGATCCAGGGTGATCCAGAAACGCGTCATCCGCGGATCGGTGATCGGCAGGCTCGTCGCCCCTCGCTCCATCAGCCGCTTGAAGAAGGGCACGACCGAACCCCGCGATCCCACGACGTTGCCGTATCGCACCACCGAGAATCTCGCCCCGATGTCGCCCGACAGATTGTTGGCCGCCACGAAGGTCTTGTCCGAGGCCAGCTTGGTCGCGCCATAGAGGTTGATCGGGTTGCAGGCCTTGTCGGTCGAGAGCGCCACCACCCGCTGCACCCGGTTGGACAGGCAGGCCCAGACCACGTTCTCGGCCCCCAGCACATTGGTGTGGATGCATTCGGACGGGTTGTATTCGGCCGCCGGCACCTGTTTCAGCGCCGCGGCGTGGATAACGATGTCGACCCCGCGCAGGGCGAGCGTCAGCCGCTCGCGGTCGCGCACGTCCCCGAGGAAAAACCGCATCTTGTCGAGCTTGGGCTTGTCGAACAGCTCGGCCAGCTCGCCCTGCATGTCGAACTGCTTGGCCTCGTCGCGCGAAAAGACGATGAGTTTCCGGGGGTTATGGTCCCGAAGCGCGGTCGTGACGAAGCGCCGCCCGAACGATCCGGTCGCGCCGGTGATCAGCACCACCTTGCCGTCCAAGGGGTCGGACGCGGGCATGAAGCTCCGCGTCGGGATCGTATTGCCGTCCGCCATCCGCCTGCGGCTCACCACCCATACCGAATCGCCAGCCTGGGCCAGAAGCGGCCTGGGTCAAGGCACGGCTGAGTCGCGACGGCGAAAGGAGCTTCAACGCGCCGCCGAGTTGGCTCAGAACAGCCGGTCGTAGGTCTTCAACAAGGTGAGCTGCGCCCCATCGGCATAGCGGGCCCGACCGCCGAAACCGCGCAGCCGGTCGTTGAAATAGGTCAGGGAGATCAGCCCGGCAGGATCGCCATAGCCCAGTCCGAGGCTGATCCTTCGGGTCTGGTTCAGGCTGTCGCAGCGGGCGTCGAAGCCGCCGCAGCCGCGCGGGGCGACCGTCCGCTTGTCCAGCCCCCCGGCCAGCAGCAGGCCGGGGTCGGCGCGGCCCGTGCGGTGAAGGGGTAGGGCGCGGCGGCCGAACTCATAGACCATAAGCCGTCCGCTCGGAGGCCGGGCCGTCGTCTCCTGGCGACGCAGCTTGCGGGTGAGGCCGCTTCTCGTCAGCGCCGGGTCGCCCTGGCCGATGGCATAGACGACCAGGCCCCGGCCCGGCACGAACTGCTCGGCGTGGAGGCCCGGCCCGTCGGGGACCGGCGAGGAGGCCAGATAGGCCGCGCCCGCGAGCGTCGCCCAGGTCTGGGGTTCGAAAATCAGCATCGCGCCGGCGGCGTCCCTGGCCATAGCGCGATCGCCATTTCGGAGGCCATCGCGATCAAGACTTTGAATGTCTCATCAGCCCGCCGACTTCAACCTGAGGCGGCAACTACCTGAAGGCGATGAACAGCGCGCTGGCCGCCAGCCCGAGGGCGGCGACGGCGAACAATAGGGCCAGCGGGCCAGAGCGGGGGGGCGATTCCACCAAGAGGGGAGCCGGTTCGGGCAATTCTCCCAGGCGGGCGAGTGCGTCGAGCGCCCGGCCGCCCTTCTTGACCAGCTCGCGCACCTTGGCGGCGGGCGACAGCTCGCGCGCCACCCAGCGCTCGACCACAGGACGAGCCGCCGCCCAGATATCGTGGTCGGGATCGATCTTCCGGGCCACGCCCTCGACCGTGACCATGGTCTTCTGCAGCAGGATCAGCTCGGGCCGCATGTTCATGTCGAACAGGCCGGTGATCTCGAACAGCTGGCCGAGCAGCCGCCCCATCGACACCTCGCCCGCGGGGCGGCCGAAGATGGGCTCGCCCACCGCGCGCAGGGCCTGGGCGAAGTCGTCGATATTGTGGACGGCAGGCACATAGCCGACCTCGAAATGCACCTCGGCGACCCGGCGATAGTCGCGGCGCAGGAAGCCCCACAGCACCTCGGCCATGAACTTCTGCTCGGTCGGCCCCAGCCTCCCCACGATGCCGAAGTCGACCGCCGCGATCCTGGCGGGCGGCGAGACGAACAGGTTTCCCTCGTGCAGGTCGGCGTGAAAGACGCCGTGGTCGAGCGCCTGGGCCAGGAAGGCGCGGATCAGATTGTCGGCCAAGAGCTTGCGGTCGAAGGCCGGGTCTTCCAGCGCCCCCGCCTGCGACAGGGGCGTGCCCTCGGCCCACTCCAGGGTCAGCACCCGCTTGCCGACTCCGTCCCAGACCACGGCGGGAGCGGTCATATAGGGGTCGCGGGCCATCACCTCGAACATTTCGGACGCCGCCGCGGCCTCGAGCCGCAGATCCAGCTCCAGCGCCATCGAGCGGGCGGTGGAGGCGACGAAGGCGCGCGGCTCCAGCCGCTTGGCCTGGGGCGCGGCCCATTCGACGATCCGGGCGCCCAGCGCCATGGCGCGCAGTTCGGCCATCACCCGCTGCTCGATCCGGGGCCGCAGCACTTTGACCGCCACCTTGCGGCCGTCCTTCAGCCGCGCGGGGTGGGCCTGGGCCAGCGACGCCGCCGCGACCGGCGGGCCGAATTCGGTGAACAGGCTGGAGAGGGGCAGGCCCAGCGCCTTTTGCACCTCCGCCTCGGCCTGGGCCTGCGGAAAGGGCGGCAGTTTGTCTTTCAGCCGCCCGAGGTCGGCGGCGAACTCGGCCCCGAAGATGTCGGCGCGAGTCGACAGCAACTGCCCCAGCTTGATGGCGACCGGCCCCATCTGCTCAAAGGCGTGGGCCAGCCGCTCGCCGGGACGGCCGCGTCGGGCGGCGGCGTTGGAGAACAGGCGAGAGACCCCGCCAATCACCCGCACCGGCCAGGGCAGCAGGTGGGCGGCCTCGCGCGGGACCAGGGCGTCGTGCCGGGCCAGGATCCAGCCGGCCGCGATCAGTCGCAACCCCGCCCCGATGTCGCCCGCGGCCATGAGGGCCTAGACGCCGCCCGACTTTGACAAAGTCAAAGTCGGGCAAGAGGGGTCGGCATTTCTAACCTCTGAGCATGGCCGGGCGGCAAAACCGCCCACACTTTTGCCTGCCATGCTCAGACCGCCCAGCCGTGATGCAGGGCCGCGACCCCGCCGGTGAAATTGGTGTAGCCGGCGCGGCTGAAGCCGGCCGCCTCGATCATCCCCTTGAAGGTCTCCTGGTCGGGAAAGCGGCGGATGCTCTCCACCAGATACTGGTAGCTGTCGGCGTCGCCGGCCACGAGCTGGCCGATCTTGGGGATCAGGCCGAAGGAGAAAGCGTCATAGACCTTGGCCACCGCCGCCGCCGGGGGCTTGGAGAACTCCAGGCACAGGAACCGGCCGCCGGGCTTCAAGACCCGCCGGGCCTCGCGCAGGGCGGCGGGGATGTCGGTGACGTTGCGGATGCCGAAGCCGATCACATAGGCGTCGGCCGCGCCGTCTTTCAGCGGCAGCCGTTGGGCGTCGCCCACGCCCCAGACGATCTCGGGCTCGCCGCCGCGCTGCACGCCGGCGGCCACCATCTCGGCGTTGTAGTCTAGCACCAAGATCCGCGCGTCCGGACCGCCTCGGCGCGTCTTCGCCCCGCGCGCCATCCTGGCGAGCCTGCGGGCGATGTCGCCGGTTCCGCCGGCCACATCCAGGATCAGTTCGCCCGGCTGGGGGTTGAGCCTGGCGGCCGTCATGTCCTTCCAGACCCGGTGGACCCCGCCCGACATCAGGTCGTTCATCAGGTCGTATCGCGACGCGACCTTGTCGAACACGCCTCGGACCAGCCCGGCCTTCTCGGCCGGATCGACGTCTTTGAACCCGAAGGTGGCGCGGCTCTCGCTCATGCGGACGGCTTAGAGGAAAACGGCGGGCGTTGCGAGACCGCCCCCTCGCCTAACCTCGCCCCACGGGGGAGAGGCGGATTAACCCGGGATCGCGCAGCCGGTGGCGCGGGCCGCGGTCAGAGCCTCCGGAAGTCCCGACAGCGCGAAGGTCTGGGCCCTGCGGGTGGGCTTGGGCTGCACCGTCACCGTCTCGGCCCCGGCCACATAGGCCAGCGGCAGGACGGCTTTTCCCCGGATCGGGCTCGTCGCCCTTTCTTCGAAGAAGGGATAGTGGCCGGCCGCGACATCGGTCAGGCCCTCGGTCAGCGACCGCACCGGGCCGTTGTCGACCCGGAACCGGCCGTTGGTCACATCGGTCTTGCGGCCGAGGTTCACCACCAGCGCGCCGTAGCGCACCGCAAGGTCCCCCCGCTCCAGGGTGCAGGCGGTCTGGCCCGTGAAGCGGTCGGTCACCTTCTCGATCCGCCAGTCGCCGGCGCGGGAGACCTCGCGGCTCACCTCCGCCTTGGCCGGGTGGAAGGTCCAGAGCGAGGCGAGCGAGGACAGGAGAACGACGGGAGTCATGGGGCGTCTCTCGGAAACTTGAGAACGGCAGATAGGCGCTTCAGGTCAGTGGCGGAAGACCCTGACCCCGGTAAAGGCCATCGTGATCCCCCGCTCGTCGGCGGCGGCGATCACCTTGTCGTCGTTCAGCGAGCCGCCCGGCTGGATCACCGCGCTCGCCCCGGCCTCGATCGCCTGGATCAGACCGTCGGGGAAGGGGAAGAAGGCGTCCGAGGCGCAGGCCGAACCGAAGGCGAGACTCTGGGGCAGCCTGGCCATATCCGCCGCCTCTCCGGCGCGCAGGGCGGCGATCCGCGCCGAGTCGCGGCGGTTCATCTGGCCGGCGCCGATGCCGGCGCTCTGGCCGTCCTTGGCGAAGACGATGGCGTTGGACTTCACATGCTTGGCCACCTTGAAGGCGAACAGCATGTCCTCGACCTCGGCCGGGGTCGGCTGGCGTTTGGTGACGATCTTCAGCTCGGCCGCCGTGATCCTCGCCGCGTCGCGGGCCTGGACCAGGAAGCCGCCGGCCACGGAGCGGAAGGCCTCGCCGGTCGAATAGGGGTCGGGAAGGGCGCCGGTGAGCAGCAGCCGCAGGTTCTTTTTCGCTTCGAACACGGCGATGGCGTCGGGATCGGCGTCGGGCGCCACCACCACCTCAGTGAAGATCTCGGCGATGGCCTGGGCCGTCTTCAGGTCGAGCTTGCGGTTGACCGCCACGATGCCGCCGAAGGCCGAGACCGGGTCGCACTCCAGCGCGCGCTTATAAGCCGCCTCCAGACTGTCGCCCAGGGCCACGCCGCAGGGGTTGGCGTGTTTGATGATGACCACGGCGGGCCTGTCGTTTCCGAACTCGGCGACCAGCTCCACCGCCGCGTCGGTGTCGGCGATGTTGTTGTAGCTCAGCGGTTTGCCCTGCAGCTGGCGGGCGGTGATCACGCCGGGGCGCTGGTCTCCGGTCGCGTAGAGGGCGGCCGGCTGGTGGGGGTTCTCGCCGTAGCGCATGGCCTGGACCAAGGCGCCCGCAATCGACTTGCGGGCCGGGAAGGCCTGCTCGGTCTCTCTCGCGAACCATGCCGAGATGGCCGCGTCATAAGCCGCCGTGCGGGCGAAAGCGCGGGCGGCCAGGGTCTTGCGGAGCTCCAGCCCCGTGGTCCCGTCGCTTTCCAGAGAGGCCAGCACCTCGGCCAGGTCGCCGGGCTCGGTGCAGACGCAGACATAGGCGTGGTTCTTGGCCGCCGAGCGGATCATCGCCGGGCCGCCGATGTCGATATTCTCCAGCGCGGTGGCGAAATCGGCGCCGCCCGCCACCGTCTTCTCGAACGGATAGAGGTTCACATAGAGGATATCGATGCCGCCGATGCCGTGCTCGGCCATCGCGGCCGCGTGGCTCGGCGCGTCGCGCACCCCCAGCAATCCACCATGAACTTTCGGGTGAAGCGTCTTCACCCGCCCGTCCATCATCTCCGGAAAGCCGGTGATCTCCGAGACGTCCTTCACCGCGATCCCCGCCGCGGCGATGGCCGCCTTGGTGCCGCCGGTCGAGACCAGCTCCACCCCCTTATCGGAGAGGGCCTTGGCCGCCTCGATCAGGCCGGTCTTGTCGGAGACGGAAATCAGCGCGCGCCTGGGCGTCACGCGGTCGGGGGCGGGGGGCAGGTCCGGAGCGTTCATGAGCCGGCGGTTTAGTCGGGTTCCCGCCTCCGGGAAAGGGCCCCCTCACCTAACCTCTCCCCACTGGGGAGAGGGATTCTGGCGCGCGTCCTCTCCCCGGTGGGGAGAGGGAGGGGACCCGCGAAGCGGGGAGGGTGAGGGGCCCCAAACATGAAGAACCCAGGGGCGGGTGGGCCCCTGGGTCCTGTGGGTCCGCCTTGCGGTGGACCGGCCTCCCTGATGGAACGGGCGGGAGGCCCTGTGGCAAGCGCGTCAGGCGAAGTGTTTGCGGTTCGCCGCCCGGACTCGCGTCAACAAGAACTAGCGGCCGTAATAGCCATTGCTGGCGTCGCGGTAGCCGTAGTCGCGCTGGTCATAGACGGGCTGGCCGTAGCGGGTCTGATAACCGCTCTGATAGCCGCTCTGGCGATAGCGGCCGTCGCGGGTCTGATAGGCGCCGTAGGGCTGCTCGTACGCGGTGCGGTAGGCCCGGCGCTGGGCGTCCTCGTAGCGCTGGCGGTCGCTGGTCGCGGCGGTCCCGATCAGGGCCCCGCCGGCGGCGCCGGCGACGATGGCGGTGGTCGAGCCCTTGCCGATCAAAGCCCCGGCCAGGGCGCCCAGGGCGCCGCCAATCACGGCGTTCTTGGTCGAGTTGGAGGCGGCGAAAGCCTGCGAGGCCGGCAGGGCCAGGGTCAGGGCGATCCCGGCGGCGGCGAAGATGCGAGTGGTGCGGTTCATGGTCTACCCTTTCTGGTCTTGGTCGGGCGGTGACCGTCCGGCTTCGATGTCATGGGTTTTAAGGGTCCGCGCCTGAACGGGTTCGGAGGGGTTCGTTCAGCCACGCTTCATGTGCGATACGGGGGTTCATGGCCGCCAGATCCAAAAGCCCCTCCGTCACCGTGGCCGTCGTCGCCTATCAGTCGGGGGCCTTCCTGCAGCGATGCCTCGACGCCCTGGCGGCCCAGAGCTTCAAGGATTTCGAAGCCCTGATCATCGACAACGGCTCCACCGACGGTTCGGTCGAGGCGCTTCGCCTCCCCGACAAGCGGTTCCGGATCGAGGCGATGAACGCCAACCTCGGCTTCGCCGCCGCCAACAATGTCGCCGCCCGGCTGTCGACAGCGCCGTGGCTCTGCATGCTCAACCCCGACACCGAGGCCGAACCGGGCTGGCTGGAGGCGCTGATCTCCGCCGCCGCCCGCTGGCCCGGCGCGGCCAGCTTCGGCTCGACCCAGATCGAGCTGAAGGATCCCACCCGCCTCGACGGCGTAGGCGACGTCTGGCACGCGGCGGGCGTCGCCTGGCGCGCCCGGCTGGGGCGCCCGGTCTCGGAAACCCCGGCGGAGGGCGAGGTCTTTGGCCCCTGCGCCGCCGCCGCCCTCTACCGGCGCGAGGTCTTCACTGCGCTGGGCGGCTTTGATGAGCGCTACTTCTGCTACTGCGAGGACGTCGACTGGGCCTATCGCGCGCGGCTGGCCGGCTGGACCGCGATCCAGGTCCCGTCCGCCGTGGTCCGTCACGCAGGCTCGGGCATCTCAGGCCGGGCGTCGGAGTTCACCCTCTTCCACGGCCACAGGAACCGGGTCTGGACCTTCGCCAAGAATACTCCGGCCCTGTGGCTGCCGCTGCTGCTGCCCTGGCACCTCGCCTACAATGTCGCGATGTGGATCTCCGCCTCCCGCAAGGTGAAGGGCGGACGGGCCGTCGGCCGGGCCTATTGGGCGGCGCTGAAGGGCCTGGGACCGGTCCTCGCCGACCGCAAACAGGTCCAGCGCTTACGCCGCGCCCGCTCCCGCGACCTCGCTAAATCTATGGCCTGGGGCCCATTCGCGCCATTGAGGCGGGACGTGGCCTAAAACCCCAGGCTGCCCCGCACCCCGGCCATCCACCGTTCCTGCGAGAAACATTCCTCGGCCTTGGCCAGAGCGCGCCGGCCCATCTCGGCCCTGTGCTCGGGATCATCGATCAACCGACCCAGAAGCTCCGCCGCATGATCGTGGTCGGGCTTGGCCCAATGCCAGTCGCCGCGATAGTTTCCCGCCGCCAGGGTGTCGGCCTCGACCACCTTGAAGCGCACCAGCCCCGCGCTCGTCTCGTCCATGAAGTCCATATTGCCCGACCAGCCGGTCGCGACCACCGGCTTGCCCAGCCACATGGCCTCGGCCAGGAAGAGGCCGAATCCCTCGGCGCGATGGAGGGAAATCACGATGTCCACCGACGCCATCAGTCGACGCATGTCTTCGTCGGTCAGATGCTCGCGGATGAGGGTGATGTCCCTGCGCTTTGACGCCAAGGCCTCGAGCCGCGCGAAAGCCTTCGGATCGGCCGCCGGGCTGGCCACCTTCAGCAGCAATCGAGCCGCGCCGGGCCTGGGAACCGCCTTCTTGTAGGCCTCCACCGCACCCCAGGGATTTTTGCGCATGGCGTTGGACTTCAGATCGAACCCGGCCAGCACGACCGGTCCCTCACCCTCCAATCCGAACCTTGCTCGATCCGGCGGCAAACGCGGAAAGCGGTGCACCGGCAGGCCGACGGCCGTCACCCGCATGCCCGGCGGGGCGATCTTGCGGATCGCCTCGGCATTGTACTCCGACAGGGCCCAGACCTCATCGACGTAGCGGAAGGCCGGAATCCAGGGCTTGGGAGCCCTGTCCATCTCCCAGGCCCAGTAGCCGATGTGTTTCTTGCCCTTGAGGTGATCCGCCCCGGTCAGGGCGAGGAGCCACATCAGCTCGGGCGGATTGATATGGCTGACCACAACGCCGCCGGCCGTAGGCGCGGAGGCCCGAACCAGAAGCTCAGCCTTCAAACCATAGACGGCCGAGACGTCCTCGCGCGCGACCCTCAGCCCCGCTTCCTCCAGGGCTTCGGCTGCCAGACGCGCCCCCTCGCCGATCCCGACCACCGCCGAGTGCAGGCCGAGTACGGTCACCGGCTCGCCCCCCGCCTTGCCCTTTTTCCAGCCGGACATGACCCGCAGCGGGCGCAGGATCTCGAGCCCCCGCTTGGCTAGGCCGAACAGGGCGTAACGCACCCACTTCGGCAGCCGCCGCCACGCCCTCTGCAAACCGCTCATGACGCCCCAAGTTGTCTCGCCGCTCCGGCTCGCTATAACCCATCCACGGGACGGGGCGGAGGGATTCCGCCCGGGCATATCAGGGACTCTACTCAGATGAATTTGGCGGCTTTGAACGCGATCGCCGAGAAGATGGTCGCGCCTGGACGGGGCATCCTCGCGGCCGACGAGTCCTCGGGCACGATCAAGAAGCGGTTCGACGCCATCAACGTCGAGTCGACCGAGGAGAACCGCCGCGACTATCGCGAGATGCTGTTCCGCTCCGAGGGGATGAAATACGTCTCCGGCGTCATCCTCTATGACGAGACAATCTGGCAGAACGCCGCCGACGGCACGCCGCTGGTCAAGCTGATCCAGGACGCCGATAGCATTCCCGGCATCAAGGTCGACGAGGGCGTCCAGCCCCTGTCCCACTTCCCGGGCGAGACCATCACCGTCGGTCTCGACCGCCTGGCCGAGCGCCTGTCCAAATATTTCGACCAGGGCGCCCGCTTCGCCAAATGGCGCGCGGTCATCGACATCGCCGACGGCGTCCCGAACTTCGGGGCCATCAAGGCCAACGCCCACGCCCTGGCCCGCTACGCCGCCCTCTGCCAGGCCGCCGGCATCGTGCCGATCGTCGAGCCCGAGATCCTGATGGACGGCGCCCACGACATCGAGACCTGCGACGGCGTCACCCGCCTGGTGCTGAAGACCGTGTTCGACGAGCTTTACGATGCCCGCGTGCCGCTCGAGGGCATGGTGCTGAAGCCCAATATGGTCATCTGCGGCAAGGGCTGCGGCAAGGGCGCCCATGTCGATGACGTGGCCATCCGCACCATCGCGGCGCTGAAGGCCACCGTCCCCTCGGCCGTGCCGGGGATCGCCTATCTGTCGGGCGGCCAAGCGGACGAACTGGCCACCGCGCACCTGGACGCCATGAACCGGATCGGCGGCTTCCCCTGGAAGATGACCTTCTCCTACGGCCGCGCCCTGCAGGCTGCGCCGCAGAAGGCCTGGGCCGGCAAGAAGGAAAACGTCCCGGCGGCCCAGAAGGCCTTCACCCACCGCGCCAAGATGAACGCCCTGGCCAGCCTCGGCCAATGGGAAGGCGCTCACGAAAAGGCGGCGTAGGCGCCGCCAACTCTTTCTCCGTCATCCTCCGGCCGCGCAGCGGACCGGGGGACCCAAGCCTCATTGCCCGCTTCTGCACCGTCGCTTGGGTCGCCCGATCAGGTCGGGCGATGACGGATTGGATTGGCCGGTTGGCCCTTTAAAAGCCGGCCTTCGCCATGCAGGTTAGGCGGATGAGCGATAAAGCCGCCTCCCCCATCCTCCAGATCACCGACCTGAGGGTCGCCTTCGACACCTACGACGGGGCCATCGAGGCCGTGCGGGGCGTCTCCCTATCGGTAGCCAAGGGCGAGTGCCTCGGCGTCGTCGGCGAGAGCGGTTCGGGCAAGAGCCAGACCTTCATGGCGGTCATGGGCCTTCTGGCCCGCAACGGCCGGGCCTCCGGCTCGGTCAAGCTCGACGGCCGCGAGATCCTCAATCTGCCCGCCGCCGAAATGAACCGGGTGCGCGGCGACGCCATGGGAATGATCTTCCAGGATCCGCTGACCGCCCTGACCCCGCACATGAAGATCGGCGAGCAGATCGCCGAACCCGTCCGCGCCCACCTTGGCCTCTCGCACCAGGCCGCCCGCGCCCGCGCCAAACAATGGCTCGAGCGGGTCCGCATCCCCGACGCGGGCCGCCGGCTCGACCAGTATCCGCACGAGCTGTCGGGCGGCATGCGCCAGCGGGTGATGATCGCCGCCGCCCTCGCCTGCGAGCCCCTGCTTTTGATCGCCGACGAACCAACCACGGCGCTCGATGTGACCGTCCAGGCCGACATGCTCGACCTGATGGCCGAGCTGAAGGACGAGACCGGCGCGGGCCTTGTGCTCATCACCCACGACATGGGCGTCATCGCCCGCCTCGCCGACCGGGTGTCGGTGATGCGCCACGGTCAGTATCTGGAGGAGGGTCCGGTCGACGCCATCTTCGCCGAGCCCAAGACCGCCTATACCCGCGAGCTGCTCGACGCCATTCCGCGCCTCGACCGCGCCGGGCGCGGCGGGCGGCCCGAACCGGCGCCGGTTCCCGCCGAGTCCCCGATCGTGGTCGAGGGCAAAGACCTGAAGGTCTGGTTCGAGCTGTCGGGCGGCCTCTTTGCCAAACCCAAACAGCTGCGCGCCGTCGACGGGGTCGATCTGATCGTCCGCAAGGGCGAGACCCTGGGCGTCGTGGGCGAGAGCGGATCGGGCAAGTCCACCCTGGCGCGGGCGGTGCTCAAACTGATCCCCAAGACCTCGGGCTCGGTGTCTCTGCTCGGCCGCGACCTGTCCGAGGCCGACAAGGCGGCCATGCGCGCCTCGCGCAAGGACCTGCAGATCGTCTTCCAGGACCCGCTCGCCAGCCTCGATCCCCGCCAGACCATCGGCGAATCCATCGCCGAACCGCTGCGGGTGTTCAAACCCGAGCTGACCCGCGACCAGCGCCAGACCCTGGCCATGGAGATGATGGCCCGCGTGGGCCTGGACCCCAATCTCCTCAACCGCTACCCGCACGAGCTATCGGGCGGCCAGAACCAGCGGGTCGGCATCGCCCGGGCGATGATCCTGAAGCCGGCGCTCGTTATCTGCGACGAGGCGGTCTCGGCGCTCGACGTCTCCATCCGGGCCCAGATCGTCGATCTGCTGATCGAGCTGCAGCGCGACCTCGGCCTGGCGATGATCTTCATCAGCCACGATCTGGCGGTCGTGCGCGAGGTCAGCCACCGGGTCATGGTGCTCTATATGGGCCGGGTGATGGAGGAGGCGTCCTCCGAGACCCTCTACGGCGGCGCCCGCCACCCCTACACCCAGGCCCTGCTCTCGGCGGCCCCCATCCCCGACCCGGTGCGCGAGCGCAAACGCAAGCGGGTCAAGCTGACCGGCGAGACCCCGAGCCCGCTCGACCCCTTGACCGCCCTGCGCTTCCTGCCCTCGCGCCTGCCCTCGGGTCCACAAGCGGGGCCCCTCTATGTTCCGCAGCTACGCGAGGTGGCGAGCGGCCACCGGGTGTCGGAGTTCGACCCAATCTAGAGTCTCGCACAAGAACAAATTCGGAACAAACGTTTTTAACGCATAGTTAATTTTGCGAACATACCGCGCCCGCAGCACGGCGCCTTAGCGGTCGCAGCAGGGCGAGAACCCTTAGCAGGCCTAGGTTTTCGGATTTGGCGGATCGGCCTTGTGAAACCCCAGCCGAGTTTTGACGACGGAGCCAAAGATGGTTTCCAGAGGCCCAGAGCTTAGAGGCCAGACCCCTCACCTAACCTCTCCCCACTGGGGAGAGGGATTGTGGCGCGCGTCCTCTCCCCGGTGGGGAGAGGGAGGGGACCCGCGATAGCGGGGAGGGTGAGGGGGCCTGGAGGAGGCCCACCCGAACTTAGTGCTGGCTCTGCGGCGTCCGGACGATCAGCCCGTCGAGCGCGTCCGTCACCTTGATCTGGCACGACAGCCGCGAGTTCGGCTCGACGTTGTCGGCGAAGTCGAGCATCGACTCCTCCATGGCCGAGGGCGAGCCGGTCTTCTCACGCCAGGCTTCGTCGACATAGACGTGGCAGGTGGCGCAGGCGCAGGCGCCGCCGCAGTCGGCGTCGATCCCAGGCACGCGGTTCTTCACCGCGCCCTCCATCACCGACAGCCCGGTCTTGACCTCGACCGTGTGCTCGGTCCCGTCGTGCTCGATATAGGTGATCTTCGCCACGCGCCGTCCCTTAAGTATCTGGCTCTCGTAAGCCTCAGGCCAACACGGCCTTCATCGACACCGACATATCGCCAAGTCGCGCCGGCGCAACCGGCTTTCTTGACGCGATCAGCATCCGGCCGCCCATGAAGGCGTCCGGCATGTTCACCGCCTCGACCGCCTGGACCACGTTTTCGTCGGTCAGATGGAAGACCGCGAAGTTCGCCTTCCCGACATCGCCGCGCACCAGACGCAGCGGCGCGTCCAGCGGCAGGCCGGCGATCTGCAGCTTCAGATCGTACTGGTCCGACCAGAACCAGGGGACCTCGGGCGGCGGCGGCGGCTTGCCGGTCAGGTCGCAGGCGACCTGACGCGCCTGCTCCAGGGCGCTCGGCACGCTCTCCAGCCTCGCCATCCGGTTGTAGAGCGGCAGGGGACGGCGGGTGCAGTCGCCGATGGCAGAGATCGAGGGGTCGGACGTCCGGCCGGCCAGATCGACCACTACCCCGTCCTCGCAGTCGAGGCCACAGGCGGCGGCCAGCTCGGCGTTGGGAACCGCCCCCACCCCGACCAGCACGGCGTCGCAGGCGATCTCGGTTCCGTCGTCGAGCAGCACGCCGTGGACCGCCCCCTGGCCGCGCAGCTCCCGCGCGCTGGCCCCCAGAACGAACTCCACGCCCTGGGCCTCGTGATAGTTCTGGAAGAAATCCGACAGGGTCTCGCAGGCCACCCGCGCCAGGAGCCGGGGCTCGCGTTCGACCACGACGGCGTGGCAGCCGAGCGCGCGGGCGCTGGCCGCCGCCTCCAGCCCGACATAGCCGCCGCCGATCACCACCACCCGCTTGCCAGGCTGCAGGAGCGCCTTCAGCCTTTCGGCGTCCTGGGCGTTGCGGAGCGCCAGCACATTGTTCAGCCCCGCGCCGGGAATGGGAAGGGCGCGGGCCCTCGCGCCCGTGGCCAGGATCAGCCGGTCCCAGGGCAGGGCCTCGCCGCCCCTCAGGGTCACGGTCCAGGCCTCCCGGTCGATGGCCTCGACATGGACCCCCGTGCGGACGGCGATGTCGTTCTCGGCGTAGAATTCGGCCGGGCGGAACAGCAGGCTCTCGGCGTCGGCCTCGCCCTTCAGCCAGGCCTTGGACAGGGGCGGCCGCTGATAGGGCAGGTGCGGCTCGTCGCCCAGGAGGGTGATGGGGCCGGTCCAGCCGTACTGACGCAGCAGGGCCGCGCACTGGCCCGCCGCGTGACCCGCGCCGACGATGACGACCCGTCCACCCAAGATAGCGTCCAACTGCCTGCTCCGCGCTACTGGACGCCGCCGATACACCATGGGAGACGCGTGGACCATGCCGATGGACCTGACGGGCCCCCTCAAGATCGCTCTGCCGGACGCCGCGGCGACCGCGCGGCTGGGCGCGGTCCTGGCCCGGATTCTGCGCCCCGGCGACGCCCTCTGCCTGTCGGGCCCGCTCGGCGCCGGAAAGACCGAACTGGCGCGCGGCCTGATCCGCGCCCTGGCCGGGCCCGAGGAGGAGGTTCCGAGCCCGACCTTCACCCTGGTCCAGCTCTACGACACGCCCGGCCTCGCCCTGGCCCATTTCGACCTATACCGGCTGGAAAGCCCGCGGGAGGCCGAAGAGCTGGGGCTGGAGGAGGCCTTGATCGATGGCGCGGCCGTGATCGAATGGCCGCAGCGGCTGGGCGAGGACGCTCAACCGAAGGATCGACTCAGCCTAGACCTGAAGCAGGAGGGCGAGGGCCGCGTCGCGGTCCTGATCCCGCACGGCTCGTTCAAGGGACGCAGGCTTGAGGACTGATCGCGAAGCGGCCAAGGCGGCCTTCCTGGAAGCGAACGGGCTCGGCGACGTCAGCCGATCGCCCCTGCCCCAGGACGCCTCGACCCGGGCGTACGAGCGGCTGGTTCGGCCGAACGGCGATACGTTGATTTTCATGGATCAACCTCCGGCGCTGGAGAGCGTCCCCTGCCCGCCGGACGCCAGCCCCGAGCAGCGGGCCGCGCTCGGCTTCAACGCCCTCTATCGCCTCGCCGCCGGGCGGGTGGACGCCTTCCTCGCCTGCGCCGGCTGGCTTTGCGACCAGGGTCTCTCGGCTCCCCGCGTGATCGCCGCCGACGCCGCGCAAGGCCTCGCGGTGCTGGAGGACCTCGGCACGGCCATGTACGCGACCGTGCTCGCCGACGGCGGCGACGAAGCGCTGCTCTACGACACGGCGATAGACGCCCTGCTGCACCTGCACGCCGTCGCGCCCCCCGCCGTCCTGGAGGGGCACGGCGCCCGCTGGCCGCTCTTGAGTTACGACGGCGTCGCCCTGAAGTTCGGCCACGACCTGTTCGTCGACTGGTTCCCCAAGCTGAAGCCGCAGGTCGCCTTCGACGATGCGGCCCGCGAGAGCTACGACGACGCCTGGGCCAGGGTGCGGGCGCGGGGCGAGGCCGGGGCCAGCGTCTTCTGCCACCGCGACTATCACGCCGAGAACCTGATCTGGCTGGAGGATCGCGAGGGACCCCGGCGGGTCGGGATGATCGACTTCCAGGACGCGCTCCTGGCCCATCCGGTCTGGGACCTTTCGATGCTGCTGCACGACGCCCGCCGGCAGATCAGCCCGCAGATCGAGGAACGATCCCTGGCCCGCTATCTCGCCGCCCGGCCCCAGCTCGACGCCGAGCGGTTCATCGACGACTACAAGTCGCTGGGCGCCCTCAACGTCATCCGGATCATCGGCATCTTCTCGCGGCTGGTCACCCGCGACGGCAAGCCCAAGTATCTGGCCTTCATGCCCCGGCTCTGGGGCTATCTCGACCGCTGCCTCGACGCCTCGGCCCTGGCCGAGGTCCGCGCCTGGCTCGACGCCCATGTGCCGCCCGAGCTGCGACATTGAGCGCGCCCACGACAGCCATGGTTCTCGCGGCGGGGCTAGGCACTCGCATGCGGCCGCTGACCAACGACCGGCCCAAGGCGCTGGTCGAGGTCGGGGGCAAGGCCCTGGTCGATCACGCCCTGGATAGGCTGGTCGAGGCCGGCGTCACCCGCGCCGTGGTCAATGTCCACTATTTCGCCGACGCGCTTGAGGCGCATCTGAAGGCCCGCGCCACGCCGGCCATCGCCATCTCCGACGAGCGCGCCCTGCTGCTCGAGACTGGCGGCGGACTGAAGAAGGCGCGGCCTCTCCTCGGCGAGGGGCCCATCTTCGTCGCCAACATAGACTCGGTCTGGACCGAGACCGCGCCCGCCCTGAACGCCTTGGCCGAGGCCTGGGACCCCGAGCGGATGGACGCCCTCCTGCTGCTCGCCCCGCTGAGCCAGACCCTGGGCTTCGACGGCCCGGGCGACTTCTTCCGCGCCGAGGACGGGCGCCTCTCCCATCGCGGCGGCGCGGCCTCAGCCCCCTACGCCTATGTCGGCTTCCAGATCTTCAAGCCCGCGCTGGTCGATGGCGGCCCGGACAACGCCCCCTTCTCGATCTTCCCGAGCTGGATGGCGGCGGCGGAGAGGGGCCGGCTCTTCGGCGTGGTGCTGGACGGCTTCTGGATGCACGTCGGCGACCCGGAGGCCCGCGACGCCGCCGAGGCGCGGCTAGCCTCTTGAGCTTCGTCCTCGCAGGACCCGGCCCCCGCTGGCTGACCATAGCGGCCCACCGGCCCTTCCTTGCCGATCTGGCGTCGGGCCTGCTCAAGACCCTTCAGCCTCGCGGCCCGGAAGCCCTAGCCGACGCCGTGGTCCTCGTCCCCACCCGCCGCGCCGCCCGCGCCCTGGCCGAAGCCTTCGTCGAGGCTGGCGGCGGCAAGGCTCTGCTGCTGCCCCAGATCCGCGCGCTCGGCGACCTCGACGAGGGCGAGCCGCCGTTCGAGGCCGGCGCCTGGGCGCTCGACCTGCCCGCCGCCGTCTCGCCCCTGCGCCGCCGCTTCGAACTGGCTAGGCTGGTGCTCGACCACAACAAGTTCGACCGCCCCATCGGACCGTCCGAGGCCCTGGCCCTGGCCGACGCCCTGGCCGGTTTTCTCGACAGTCTGCAGATCGAGGAGAAGGTCGATCCCGCCAAGGTCGAGACCCTGGTCGAGGGCGACCACGCCGCCCACTGGCGCCGCTCGGCCGACTTCCTCGCCATCGCCACCAAGCTCTGGCCCGAGCGGCTGAACGCGCTTGGCCTGATCGACCTGACCGAGCGGCGAGTCCGGCTGCTCCGCCTGCTGGAAAGACAGTGGACCGAGCATCCGCCCCAAGGGGTGGTCGTGGCCGCGGGCTCGACCGGCACCGGCCCGGCCACCGCCGCCCTCCTGGGCGTCATCGCGGGCCTGCCGCAAGGGGCGGTGGTGCTGCCGGGACTGGACCAGGACCTCGCCTCCGACGTCTGGGAGGCGGTGGAGGCCGGACATCCGCAGGAGCCGATGCGGACACTTCTCGCGCGCCACGGGCTGTCCCGCGACCAGGTCGCTCGCTGGCCCGCGCCGGAGACGGCGGCGGAGGAGACGCGGGGGCGCTCGCGCCGCCGGCTGATCAACGAAGCCTTGAGGCCGGCCGAAACCACCGACGACTGGCTGCGCGTCATCGCCAATCTGCGGGAAGAGGGTCGCAAGGCCGGCGCCGACCCGATCGCCGAGGGGATGCAGGGCCTCAGCCTCCTCACCGCGCGCGGTGAGGAAGAGGCCGCCTCCGCCTGCGCCCTCCTGCTGCGCGAAGCCCTGGAGACGCCCGGCAAGACCGCCGCCCTGATCACCCCCGACGCCGCCCTGGCCCGCCGGGTCTCCGCGAGGCTCTGCCGCTGGGGTATCGAGGCCGACGCCAGCCAGGGAGCCGCCCTGGCCGGCTGCCCGGTCGGGACGCTGCTGAGCGCGGTGGCGGGGCTGTCCGCCGACCCGTGCGATCCGGTGCGCCTGCTGGCGGTGCTGAAACACCCCCTGACCCGCAATCTCGCCGCCCACCGCTGGGCGAATGTGCTGGAGGCCGACGCCCTGCGCGGGCCGCGCGCCGACTGGGACGGCTATCTGACCAAGCTGGAGACCGCCGCCCTGCCGGGCGAGGACGGCAAGCCGCGTTCGGACGCCCGGCTGGAGAGTCTTTCGGGCGCCGCCGAGTTGCTGGACGAGCTGCGCCTGGCGCTGGCCCCCGCCGCCTACGCCTTCGAAGACGGCCCGGCCACCGCCGGCGAGGCCGCCCGGGCGCTCGCCGAAAGCATCGAGGTCCTGGCCGGGTCCGCCGCCTGGGCCGGTCCCGCGGGCGAATCCGCCGCCGGCCTGATCGCCGGGCTGATGGAGGAGGCCGAACCCCTCGGCTCCCTCTCCGCCCAGGGCTTCGCCGCCCTGATCGAAACCCTGACCGGCGAGGCCGCCGTCCGCGGCGCGGGCGCCCATCCGCGCCTCCTGATCCTCGGCGCCCTGGAGGCCCGCCTTGTCCGCGCCGACCGCCTGATCCTGGCGGGGCTGGAGGAAGGCGTCTGGCCCCAGGGCGCGCCGCTCGATCCCTTCCTGTCGCGGCCGATGCGGACAAGGCTCGGTCTGCCCTCGCCCGAGCGGCGGCTCGGCCTCTCGGCCCACGATTTCGTCCAGGCCGCCTGCGCGCCCGAGGTGGTACTGATCACTTCCGAGCGCCGGGGCGCGGCGCCCGCCGTGCAGTCGCGCTGGCTCTGGCGGCTGAAGACCCTGGTCGGCGGTTCCGGGGCGCAGCTGCCGGGCCGCGACGACATATTGGAGATCGCCCGTGCGCTGGACGCCGCCGATCCCAACCCGCCCGAAAGCCTGAAGCCCGCGCCGCGCCCGGCCCCCGCGCCGCCCGTGGACCTGCGCCCGCGTGAACTGCCCGTCACCGGGGTCGAGACCTGGGTGCGCGACCCCTACGCCCTCTACGCCCGCAAGATTCTCAACCTGAAGGTTATGGCCCCGCCCGCCGAGCGGGCCGAGGCCCGGACGCGCGGCACCGCCATCCACGCCGCCTTCGAGGCCTTCGCCAAGGGCTGGGATCAGGCGCGGAGCGACGAGGCCGCCGCCGACGCCTTCGCCATAAGCTATCTGGACAACCTGCGCGCCGCCGGCATGGCCGAGGCCGGCCTCGCCCGCGAGAACCCGCTCGCCCATCGCGCCGGCCTCTGGGCCGCGGGGATCGAGCGCGAGCGCCGAGCTTCCAATCCCGAAGTCCAGGTCGAGGCCAGGGGCGAGACCATCCTCAAGGGCTTCCCCGCAGGGGATTTCAAACTGACGGCGCGGGCCGACCGGATCGAGCGATCCCAGGGCGAGGGCCATGTGCTCGACTTCAAGACCGGCGGCGCCCCGACCACCAAGATGGTCGCGACCGGCTTCTCGCCGCAGCTGACCCTGACCGCCACGATTCTCGAGCGGGGCGGGTTCGGCCCGCCCGCCCGGCCAGGCCAGCTCCTCTATCTGCGCGTCACCGGCCGCAAGCCCGCCGGGGAGGTGGTCGACGCCGTCGGTAAGGACCACACCTCGGCGGATCTGGCCGCCGCCGCCGTGGCCGGGCTGACCCAGCTGATCAGCCGCTACGACCAGCCGGAGCAGGGCTACGCCTCCCGCATCGCGCCGCAGTTTGTGAAGGCCTATCCGGGCGACTACGACCATCTGGCGCGGGTGCGCGAATGGTCCGCCGCCGGGGAGGAGGACGAATGATCGTCGCCGATCCGCAGAGATTAGCCGCCGACCCGCGCGCCTCGGCCTTCGTCTCGGCCAACGCCGGCGCCGGCAAGACCACCACCCTGGTCAGCCGCGTGGCGCGGCTGCTGCTGGCCGGGGCCGAGCCCTCGGCCATCCTCTGCGTCACCTACACCAAGGCGGCCGCCGCCGAGATGCAGCGCCGCCTGTTCCAGCGGCTCGGGTCCTGGGCGGTCATGCCCGACGCCAAGCTGGCGCAGGCCCTGGCCGAACTCGGCGAGCCGGGCCAGGAGCTGCCCCGCGCCCGAAAGCTGTTCGCCCAGGCGCTCGAGACCCCCGGCGGGCTGAAGATCCAGACCGTCCACGCCTTCTGCGAGCGCTTGCTGCGCCGCTTCCCGCTGGAAGCGGGGATCGCGCCGGGCTTCCGGGTGATGGAGGACGCCGCCGCCGCCGAGACCGCCGCGGCCGCGCGGGCGCGGATCGCCGGGATGGCCATGGCTGGGACCAACGGCTTCCTCTCCGACGCCTACGCCCGCTTCGCCGTCCAGCTGGCCTTCGACGATTTCGAGGCCATGTTCACCGCCTTCGAGAGCCAGCGCGAACCGATCGCCGATTTCGTGGCCGAGCACGGGGGCCTGGCCGGCCTGCCCGACGCCGTGCGCGAACTCTGCGAGCTCGACGAACTGCGCGACGCCGAGGCGGTCGAGACCGGCGCGGTCCTGCCCCCCGCGCTCGACCCGTCCCGCTGGCTGAGAGCGGCCGCCGCCCTGGCCCAGGGCACCGAGAAAACCGACCAGCCGCGCGGCCGCCTCTGCCAGGCGGTGGCCGAGGCCGCCCTATCGGGCGTTCCCATGCTGGAGACCGCCAAGGAGATCTTCTTCACCGGGACCGGTCAGCCCCGCGCCAACCTCGCCACCAAGGGGGTCGACGGCGCCGTGGCCGACTGGCTGCGCGAGGAACAGGCGCGGCTGCAGGCTGCGTTCGAAGAGGCGCGCGCCCAGCGGGTCGCCGACGACACCCTCAACGCCCTGGTGCTGGGCGCCTGGTACGCCCAGGCCTACGCCGAGGAGAAGGCCGAGCGGGGCGCGCTCGACTTCGCCGACCTGATCGACCGGTCCAAGGCCCTGCTCGCCGAGCGGCCCGACGCCGCCTGGGTGCTCTACAAACTCGACGGCGGCATCGACCACCTCCTGATCGACGAGGCCCAGGACACCGCGCCCGACCAGTGGGCCATCGTCCGCCAGCTGACCGCCGAATTCTTCTCGGGCGACGCCGGGACGGGCCGCAGGCTCGAACGCACCATCTTCGCCGTGGGCGACGAGAAACAATCGATCTTCTCCTTCCAGGGCGCGGCGCCCGAATATCTGAAGCGCGAGACCCTCTACTACCAAGGGCTGGTCCTGGCCGCCGAGCGGGGCTTCCACGACCTGCGGATGATCGACAGCTGGCGCTCCGCCCCCGAGGTGCTGGCCTATGTCGACGGCGCCTTCCAGCCGCCCGAGCTGCTGCAGGGGCTGCTGGCCCGGACCGCGCTCGCTGACGAGGACTTGCTCAAACATATCGCCAAGCGCGCCGACCACGGCGGGGTGGTCGACCTCTGGCCGTTGGAGCGCGAGGAGGAGGCGGCCGAACGCCCCGCCTGGGACGCGCCGGTCGATATCGCCGTCGCGGGCAACGCCTGGCGGCGCCTGGCCGAAAAGATCGCCGCCGAGATCAAGGCCATGGTCACGCGCGGCGAAGCCGTCCACGACCACCGCGACCGCACCAAAATGCGGCCGGTGGGCTATGGCGACATCCTGATCCTGGTGCGCAAGCGCAAGCGGATGTTCGACGAACTGCTGCGCGCCCTGCGCCGCCAGGGCGTGCCGGTGGCGGGGGCCGACCGGCTGGCCCTGGCCGAGCACATCGCCTTCGACGACCTCCTCGCGCTCGGCCGGTTCGTGCTCTTCCCGACCGACGACCTGTCGCTCGCCGCCCTGCTCCGCAGCCCCTTCTGCGACCTGGACGAACAGGCGCTGTTCGATCTCATTCAGCCCCGCGAGGGCAAGCTCTGGCCCGCCCTGACCGAGAAGGCGCAGACCACGCCCGCTTTGAATGCGGCCCACCGCTTCCTGGACTGGGCGCTGAGGGCGGGCCGGGATCGGCCGCCGTTCGAGTTTTACGGCCGGGTGATGTCGCGCCTGGACGAGCAGGGCCGCTCCATGCGGGCGCGATTCGCCACAAGACTGGGCTCCGAAGCGCTCGACGCCGCCGACGAGTTCCTGGCCGAAGCGCTCAACGCCGAACAGCGTGGCGTGCGCGAGCTGGAAGGTTTCGTCGACGCCCTCTCCCGCCTCAAGCTCGTGGTCAAGCGCGAGATGGACGAGCCGCGCGGCGAGGTGCGGATCATGACCGCCCACGGGGCCAAGGGGCTCGAGGCGCCCGTCGTCTTCCTGCCCGAGACCGTCGGCGCCGGCGGCGGGCGCGGCTCGCCCCTGCTGGCGGTCGAAGGCGGCGGCTTCCTCTGGTGCGGCTCGGAGAAGAACGACTGCCCCGCCTCCCGCCTCGCCCGCGAACGGCGCAAGAAGAAGGGCGAGGACGAGGCTCTGCGCCTGCTCTACGTCGCCCTGACCCGCGCCCGGGATAGGTTGATTGTCGCCGGGCGAGTCAATGCAACCGCCAAGGAGGAAAACATCAAGGGCTGGTGGGCGCCTCTCTGCGCCGCCTTCGAGCGCCTGCCGGTCCGCGAGACCGCCAGCGCCTCGGGCCTGACCGTCAAACGCTACGGCAAGGATCCTCAGCTTCTGGGTCCGGGCGCCGCCGAGCCTGCTCAAGCCTTTGTCGTGCCGGGCTGGGCGCTCCGCCCAGCGCCCCCCGAGCCGCCCGCCCTGCGCTACGCCGCGCCCTCAACCCTGGCCGAGGCGGGCAAGGGCCCGGCGCCCTCGCCGCTGATCCTCGCTGGCGGGCTCGGTCGGTTCCGGCGGGGCCTGTTGGTCCACCGGCTGCTGGAGCTGCTGCCCGACCTCCCGCCCGCCGCCTGGGAGGACGCCGCCCGCCGCCTGCTCGACAAGGAGCGTGACCTGACCCCGGCCCAGAAGGCCGAGATCGCGGGGGCGGCGCTGGCCGTCCTGCGCGATCCCCGCTTCGCCGAGGTGTTCGGCCCCGGCAGCCGGGCCGAGGCGGCGGTGGCGGGCAAGGCGGCGGGCCTGCCCGAGGGCCTGGCCATCTCCGGCCGGGTCGACCGGATGCTGATCACGCCGGACCGGATCCTGGTGGCCGACTTCAAGTCCAACCGCCCCGCCCCGGCCAGCGTCGAGGCCACCGACGAAGCCTATCTCACCCAGATGGCGGTCTATGTGGCGGTGCTGCGCGAGGCCTTCCCCGGCCGGGCGGTCGAGGCGGCCCTGGTCTGGACCGACGGCCCGGCCCTGATGCCCATTCCCGAACACGTGATCGCGCAGCGGCTGGCCGCCCTGAAGGTGAACAGTTGATGATGCGGGCCGCGCGCCCTACATCTCGTCGCTAGGGCTGTTAATGGACGCGCGTACCGCCGCGTCATGAAAGGAACTTTGGTCATGGCCACCGTCACGGTCACCGACGACAATTTCGAGAGCGCCGTTCTGCAGGCGACCGGCCCCGTGCTGGTCGACTTCTGGGCCGAATGGTGCGGGCCCTGCAAACAGATCGCCCCGGCGCTGGAGCAGATCGCCGAGGAATATTCGGGCCAGGTCACCATCGCCAAGGTGAACATCGAGGACAGCCCCACCACCCCCTCGCGCTACGGCGTGCGCGGCATCCCGACCCTGATGCTGTTCAAGGGCGGCCAGATGGCCTCGATGAAGGTCGGCGCCATGCCCAAGCAGAAGATCCTCGAGTGGCTGAACGAGACGGGCGTCAACCCGGCGTAGCCCCGGTTAGCCCCCTCACCTAACCTCTCCCCACAGGGGAGAGGGATTGGGCTGAGTTTCCCCGCTCCGTTGAGGAGAGGGAGGGGACCCGCGCTAGCGGGGACGGCGAGGGGGTCAGGTCGGCCAGGTCTCTGGGCTCATCCCCAGCACTTCGCCCGCCAGATAGAGCGACCCGCAGATGACGATGCGCGGCGCGGGCTCGCCAGCCGCCAGCGCCGCCTTCACGCCCTCGGTGACATTCGGATAGGCCTGCGCCTTCAGCCCCGCCGCGCGCGCGGCGACGGCAAGCGCCTCGGGATCGGCTGCGGCCGCCGCTTGGAAGCCGATGCAATAGAACGGCGCGTCGAGGACTTTGAGCGCCTCGAACACGCCCGCCGCGTCCTTGTTGGCCAGCAATCCCACCACCAGCGCGGTGGGCCGTCCGTCGCGCGCCCGCATCGCCGCCAGCGCCTCGGACAGGGCCCGCGCCGCGTGCGGGTTGTGGGCCCCATCGAGCCAGAGATCGGTCGCCCGGGCCGCCGTCAGGGCCGCCAGGGGCCCCGCCGTCAGCCTTTGCATCCGCGCCGGCCAGCTGGTCTTGGCCACCCCGTCGAGCGCCGCCTCGGGCAGGCCGAGCGCCAGGGCGGCGGCGGCGGCCACGCCCGCGTTGCCGATCTGGTGCGCGCCGGGCAGGGACGGCAGGGGCAGGTCGTGCAGCGCCTCGCCGTATTGGACCAGCAGCCGGTCGCCCTCGCGCCAAGCGTCGAAATCCCGCCCGGCCAGGATCAGGGGAGCGCCCACCGTCTCGGCCTCGGCCTCGATGGCCTCCAGGGCCTCGGCCCGCTGGTGGGCGACCACGCAGGGAACGCCCGGTTTCAAGATGCCGGCCTTCTCCCGCGCGATCCCCGCAAGATCGGTCCCCAGGAATTCGGCGTGGTCCAGATCGACCGGCGCGATCACCGTCAGGGCCGGACGGTCGATCACATTGGTGGCGTCGAACCGGCCCCCCAGACCCACCTCGACGATGCAGAGGTCCGCTGGGGTCTCGGCGAAGGCCAGAAAGGTCGCCGCGGCGGTGATTTCGAAGAAGGTGATCGGCTCGCCGCGGTTGGCCGCCTCGACCCGCTGCAGAAGTTGATTCAGTTGATCATCCTCGATCAACCTACCGGCCAGCCGGATGCGTTCGGCGAAGCGCACCAGGTGCGGCGAGGTGTGAACGTGAACCCGCCTGCCCGCCGCCTCGGCGATGGCGCGAAGGGTCGCGACGGTAGAGCCCTTGCCGTTGGTGCCGGCCACATGCACCACGGGCGGCAGCTTTGTCTGAGGATCGCCAAGGTCGGCCAGCAGCCGCAGCACGCGGCCGAGCGACAGGTCGATGGCCTTGGGGTGGAGGGTCTGCAGCCGGGCCAGCGCCCGCCCTATCTCAGGACTGGCGTGGGCGCTGAGCTGGTCGCTCATTTCCGCGCGGCGCGGACCGCGTCCCCGAGGGCCTTGGCCGAGGCCAGGACCTCGCGCACCGGATCCTTGGACTCCGCGATGATGTCGACCAGGGCCGAGCCGACCACCACGGCGTCAGCCACGCGGGCGACCTCGGCGGCGCGCTGGGGCGTCTTGACGCCAAAGCCGACCGCGACCGGCAGGCCGGTGGCCTTGCGCACCCGCTCGACGGCGGGGGCGACGTCGGCGGCGTTCGCCTCCTTCACCCCGGTCACGCCCGCGACCGAGACGTAATAGACAAAGCCCGAGGTGCGGTGGGCGACGAGCTTCAGCCGAGCATCGTCGGTGGTCGGGGTGACGAGGCGGATCAGGCTGATCCCGTTGGCGTCGAGCGCGTCGGTGAGGCTGTCGCCCTCTTCATAGGGGCAGTCGACCACGATCAGGCCGTCGATCCCGGCCGCGCCGGCCTCGGCCGCGAACAGCTCGAACCCCATCGACAGGATGGGGTTCAGATACCCCATCAGCACGATCGGGGTCTCGTTGTCGTCCTTGCGGAAGACGGCGGCGAGGCCGAGCACATCGCGCAGCTTGGTCCCGGCCAGCAGCGCCCGCTGGGCGGCCTTCTGGATCGGCGGGCCCTCGGCCATCGGGTCGGAGAAGGGCAGGCCCAGCTCGATGATATCGGCGCCCGCGCCCGGCAGGCCCCTCAGGATCTCCAGCGAAATCTCGGGGCCGGGGTCGCCGCCCATGACATAAGCGACGAAGGCCGCGCGGCCCTCGCCCTTCAGCTTGGCGAAACGCGTCTCAAGTCGGCTCAAATCGTGCGTCCCAGGGCCTTGGCCACGGTGAAGATGTCCTTGTCGCCGCGGCCGGACAGGATCAGCACCACCGTCCCGTCCTCCCCGACCTCGCGCGCCAGCTCGCCGACGCGGGCGATGGCGTGCGCGGATTCCAGCGCGGGGATGATGCCCTCCAGCTCGGCGCAGAGCTTGAAGGCGTCCAGCGCCTCCTCGTCGGTGCAGCCGACATATTCGGCCCGCTTCACGTCATAGAGGAAGCTGTGCTCGGGGCCGATGCCCGGATAGTCGAGCCCGGCCGAGATGGAGTGGGCGTCGAGGATCTGGCCGTCCGCGTCCTGGAGCAGGTAGGTCTTGTTGCCGTGCAGGACGCCGGGCCGCCCGCCGGTCAGTGAGGCGGCGTGCTTGTCGGTCATCATCCCGTGGCCGGTGGCCTCGACCCCGACCAGCCGCACCGAGGCGTCGTTGAGGAAGGGGTGGAAGGCGCCGATGGCGTTGGAGCCGCCGCCGACACAGGCGATCACCGCGTCGGGCAGCTTGCCCTCGGCGGCCAGCATCTGCTCGCGGGTCTCCTTGCCGATCACCGACTGGAAGTCGCGGACCATGGCCGGATAGGGGTGCGGGCCCGCCGCCGTGCCGATCAGATAATAGGTGTCGGAGACATTCGTGACCCAGTCGCGCAGGGCCTCGTTCATGGCGTCCTTCAAGGTCGCCGCGCCCGAGGTCACCGGCCGCACCTCGGCGCCGAGAAGGTTCATCCGGAAGACATTAGGCTTCTGCCGCTCGACATCGACCGCGCCCATGTAGACCACGCAGGGCAGGCCGAAGCGGGCGCAGACGGTGGCGGTGGCGACACCGTGTTGACCGGCGCCGGTCTCGGCGATGATGCGGGTCTTGCCCATCCGCATGGCCAGCAGGATCTGGCCCATGCAGTTGTTGATCTTGTGCGCGCCGGTGTGGTTCAGCTCCTCGCGCTTGAAGAAGATGCGCGCCCCGCCGTGGTGCTGCGTCAGCCGCTCGGCGAAATAAAGCGGGCTCGGTCGACCCACATAATGGGTCAGATAGCCGTCAAGCTCCGCCTGGAAGCTCGGATCGGCCTTGGTCGCCTCATACTGCTGCTCGAGGTCGAGCACCAAGGGCATCAGGGTCTCGGCGACATAGCGGCCGCCGTAGTCGCCGAAGCGGCCATTGGCGTCGGGAAGGGCGTCGTAGTCGTTGGGTGCAGGCGTCTGGGCGTTCACGGGCTCGCTCGTCTCAAGATCAGACGCGGCGAACGGCGTCCAGGAAGGCCGAGATCAGGGCCGGGTCCTTACACCCTGCCCCGCGCTCCACGCCAGAGGAAACGTCGACCAGCGGCGCGCCGGAAGCGGCGACCGCCTCGCCCACATTCCAGACGTCGAGCCCGCCCGCCAGGAACCAGGGCCTGGAAAGCCGGCGCCCCTGCATCAGCGTCCAGTCGAACGAGACCCCCGCCCCGCCCGGAAGCGGCTGGCCCGGCGGGGTCTTGGCGTCGAACATCAGGTGTTCGGCCACGCCCTCATAGAGCGCCGCCTTTTCGAGATCGGCGTCCTCGGCGACCGAGATGGCCTTGATGATCCCGAGCCCCGTGCGGGCGGCGATCTGGGCGGCGCGGGCGGGGGTCTCCTTGCCGTGCAGCTGGATCAGGTCGGGTTGCAGCCCGGCCACGATCCGGTCGAGCGCCTGATCGTCGGGGTCGACCGTCACCGCCACCACCTTGACCCCCCGCGGACGCGCCGGGGACGCGAGGCGTCCGGCGGTCTCGGGCGCGAGGTTGCGGGGGCTCTTGTCGAAAAAGACGAAGCCAAGATAGGCCGCGCCCCCCTCCAGCGCCGCGGTCACGGCCTCGGGCGTGGACAGGCCGCAGATCTTGGCGCGGGTGGTCATGGGCCGGATGTGGACCGGGCGGCTCGGCTATTCAAGCCTGCGCGCCCCACCCTTCGTCATCACCCGACTTGATCGGGCCATGACGGGCTGACTATTGAGACGCGGGCGCGGCGTCCTGGGCGGCTTGAGCCAACCCCGCCCGCGCCTTCTCCAGCACCTGCTCAATCGCCGTGATCACCGCCTCGGGGCGGGTCTGGTGGATGCCGTGGTCGGCGCCGGTGACCTCGCGTTCGATGCCCTGGATCGAGAGGGCCGCGATCGCCTGGTGGCCCTCGCTCCAGGCCCGGCGGTAGGCGTCGCGCTCGGGAACCGGCCAGGCCTGGCCGCCGTCGAGCAGGGGGTCGCGGCTGAGCACGATCAGCGGCAGGTCGCCGAACGGGACCTGGGCCTTCACCACCTGGTCCGAGGAAGGCCCCATCCCCGCCTGTTCCAGCAGGTCGGAAATCGCCTGCTTCTGCTCGGCCGGCGTGGCGGGGACATGCCCCTCGGCGATCGGCCGCAGCCGGCGCTCGTAGCCCGCCTCCGTCGCCACGACATAGCGGGCGTAGGTCGGGGCCAGCGCCATCAGCGGCGCGTGGCCGCCGTTGATCATCGGGTCGACCAGCACCATCCCGACCACCTCCTCGCGGTGCAGGGTGGCGAACAGGCGCATGAAGAAGCCGCCCAGCGAATGGCCGACCAGGACATAGGGCCCCTCGACCCCCGCCGTCTTCAGCGCCTCATAGAGGTCGGCGATCACGTGCTCGGCGTCGCGCGGCCCGGGACCCAGATCGCTCGCCCCGCGCCCCGCCCGGTCGTAGGCGCAGGTTCGCGCCGACCGCGCGATCACGGGCTGGACCCTCGACCAGATGGCGGCCGAGTTGCCAGATCCAGCCTCGAAAATCACGGTGGGAGACCCCGCGCCCTCGCAATAGAGGGCCAGCCGGCGGCCGTCGTGCAGCGGAACCTTCTCCGGCTCCGAATAGAGCACGGCCGGCGGCGGATCGGGTTCAGGCTGGGCCCGCGCGACGGTCGCGAAGGCCAGGCCGCAGAGGGCGGCTATGCGAAACATCGTGGCCTTCAAGGCGGACCGTCCCCCGGGAGCTTGGCGGCGATCTTTGTCTCAAGACCGCCCGGCTGTCCTGCGGCTTATTTTCCAGGAACCGGCGCTCCGGACAGGGGTTCAGCCCCGAGCTGAACGTGAAGCTGACCCGGGCGATCAACCGCGAGAAGCTGTAGCCTAAGCGCCCTCGCCTAACCTATCCCCACCGGGGAGATGGAGGGGACCCGCGAAGCGGGGAGGGTGAGGGGTCTTACTTCTTCGCGGCCGGGTTTTTCGCGGGAGCCTTCGTCGCGGGCTTGGCCGCCACCTTCGGCGCGATCGCCGCGGCCGCCTTCGCCGGTGCGTTCTTCGCCGCCAGCAAATCCCGGATCTCCGTCAGCAGCGTCTCCTGCGGCGTCGGCGCCGGCGGCTCGGCGGGGGCGGCGGCCTCGGCGCGGCGCAGGCTGTTGACCAGCTTGACCATCAGGAAGACGGCGAAGGCCACGACCACAAACTGGATGACGGTGTTGATAAAGGCACCGTAGCCGATCGCCACCTCGGCGGTCTTGGTCGCGGGATCGGCCGGCGCCAGCACCAGCTTGAGGGCGGAGAAATCGACCTTGCCTATCACCCAGCCGATCGGCGGCATCACCACCTGCTCGACCAGGCTGGTGACGATCTTGCCGAAGGCGGCGCCGATGATCACGCCGACGGCCAGGTCGACCACATTGCCGCGCGAGATGAAGGCGCGGAATTCGCTGAAGACGCTCATATTGCCTCGGAGGGGTTAGTCGGTGGCGTTGAGCCGCTCGCGCAGCTCCTTGCCGCTCTTGAAGAAGGGGACCGCCTTGGCCTTCACGGCCACGCTGGCGCCGGTGCGCGGGTTGCGCCCCACGCGGGCGGGCCGCGATCGGACCGAGAAGGCCCCGAAGCCGCGCAGCTCCACCCGACCGCCGGCCACAAGCGCCGCGGTGATCTTGTCGAGGACGACTCCGACCACCCGCTCCACATCCTTGTGGGTCAGGTGAGGGTTCTCCTCCGCCAGTTTGGCGATGAGTTCAGACTTGATCATAGGCCGGCCCCCCGGTGCGGACGCCAGATTGGGCGCCTGATGCGATCTTACGCAAGACATGACGCAACAAAAAACCCCGCTTGGTCAATGCCAAGCGGGGTCTAATGGTCGCAGTTAAGCTAACCGGAAGCCGATTACGACTTCGGAGTCTGCTTCTCGCGCAGGGCGGCGCCCAGGATGTCGCCGAGCGAGGCGCCCGAGTCCGAGGACCCGAACTGCTCAATGGCGGCCTTGTCCTCGGCCATTTCCAGCGCCTTGACCGACAGCGAGACGCGGCGCGCGGCCTTGTCCACATTGGTGATCTGGGCGTCGAGGCGGTCGCCGACGCCGTAGCGCTCGGGGTTCTGTTCCGCACGGTCGCGGCTCAGGTCCGACTTGCGGATGAAGGCGGTGACCGGAGCGGCGTCGTCGCCGAACTTCACTTCCAGGCCGCCCGAGGTGACCTCGGTGACGGTGGCGGTGACGGTCTGGCCCTTGCGGTACTCGTCGCCGGCCATCGGATCGCCGGCCAGCTGCTTGATGCCAAGCGAGACGCGCTCCTTCTCGACGTCGACGTCCAGCACCTTGGCCGAGACCATTTCGCCGCGGCGGTACTTGGCGATGGCTTCTTCGCCCGACAGGGCCCAGTCGATGTCCGACAGGTGCACCATGCCGTCGATGTCGTTGTCGAGGCCGATGAATAGACCGAACTCGGTCGCGTTCTTGACTTCGCCTTCGACGGTCGAACCGACCGGGTGCAGCTTGATGAACTCTTCCCAGGGGTTTTCCGACGCCTGCTTCAGGCCGAGCGATACGCGACGCTTGGAGCTGTCGACGTCGAGAACGACCACGTCCACTTCCTGCGAGGTGGAGACGATCTTGCCCGGATGGGCGTTCTTCTTGGTCCAGGACATTTCCGAGACGTGCACCAGGCCTTCAACGCCGGCTTCCAGCTCAACAAAGGCGCCGTAGTCGGTGATGTTGGTGATGCGGCCGGTGAACTTGGCGCCGACCGGGTACTTGGCTTCAACGCCGTCCCAGGGATCGGCCTGGAGCTGCTTCATGCCGAGCGAGATGCGTTGGGTGTCCGGGTTGATCTTGACGATTTGCACCTTGACGGTGTCGCCCACGGCCAGGACCTGGCTGGGGTGCGAAACGCGCTTCCAGCTCATGTCGGTGACGTGCAGCAGGCCGTCGATGCCG
>CANJKM010000004.1 GCA_947474805.1 Caulobacterales bacterium
CCCTCGACCGCCTCGATGATGATGTCGCCGCCGCGCCCGCCGTCGCCGCCGTCAGGACCGCCGTATTCGATGAACTTCTCACGCCGGAAGGACACGGCTCCGCCGCCCCCGTCGCCGGAGCGCAGGTAGATCTTGCACTGGTCGAGAAACTTCATCGGCGTTCTATGGGGTGAGGGCGCGGCTTGGGCAAGCGGCGCGCGGTCCGGTTCAGACGCCGTAGGCGGCCATGAACACCCGGACGGCGGCCTGGACATTGGCCTCCATCTCCGCCTCGGTCGGGGCCGGGCCGACATTCCACAGGCGGCGGCGGTAGAGGCCCGCCATGACCAGTTCGCCGGCCTGGAAGGCCATCCGCTCGGGATCGTCGCCCTTGAGCAAACCCTTCTCGATGCAGTGGGTCATGTAGCGGATCAGCGGCCGTTTCCCCTGGCGCGGACCGGCGTCATAGAGAGCCTCGCCGATCTCGGGAAAGCGGGTGCATTCGGCCACCACCAAGCGGTGGATGGCCAGGACCTCGTCCGACAGCATCAGCTTCAGCACCCGCCGGCCCAGCAGGGTCATGGTCTCTGCGACATTGTCGGTCTCGAGATTCATGTCCCACAGCTCGGCCTGGTCCTGGGCGCACTGGTGCTGGACCACAGCGGCGAACAGCGCCTCCTTCGAGGGGAAGTAGTTATAGAGCGTGCCCTTGGAGCCGCCGACCTTGGCCGCGATGGCGGACATGGAGGTCGCGGCGTAGCCCTCGCGCAGAAACACCTCGCGGGCGATGGCCAGGATCGACTGGCGACGGGCGTCGCGCGCGGCGCTCTGAACCGGGTTCGGGAGCTCGGCGCCCTTTATGGCGTCAGGGACTGCGTTGGCGGCGGAAGCTGTCATCAAAACTCGCTACGGGACTTGACGGCCAGGCCTCTAAGGCGCAAACCGCCCTCGCATCTGACCGTACCGTACGGTCATATAGCACGCCTCTCCGGTAACGTCATGTCTTTCGTATCCTCCCGCCGCCGGGCGATCCGCTCCCTATTCCTCTCCGGAGCCGCCCTAGCGACGCTCTGCGCCTGCGCGCCTGACCTCGGCCCCGCCTCGAGCCTGAAGCCGGTCGGCGACTACGCCTCGGCCGAGAGCTTCCGGGCCACCGCTTCGGACTGGCCCGCCGACGGCTGGTGGAAGGCCTATGGCGATCCCCAACTCGACGCCCTGATCGACGAGGCCCTGAAGGGCTCGCCCGACCTGCGCGCGGCCGAGGCCCGCGTCCGAAAGGCCGAGGGCGAGACCCAGGAGGCCGGCTCGGCGCTGAAGCCGCGCGTCGGCGCCTCCGCCTCGCTGAAGGGCACACTGATCGGCCAGTCGCTCGGCCTGCCCGCCAACATCGCCGACGAGCTGCCCTCCAGCGTCCAGGCCGCCACCCAGATCGGCGCCAATGTCAGTTACCAGCTCGACTTCTTCGGCAAGAACCGCGCCGCCCTTGCCGCCGCCACCTCCATCGCCGACGCCGCCCGCGCCGAGGCCGCCTCGGCGCGCCTGCAGCTCTCCGCCGCCGTCGCCGGCGCCTACGCCGACCTGATGCGGCTGGCCGCCGACCGCGCCGCCCTCGTGGACGCCGTGCGCGTGCGCCGGGGAACCCAGGAGCTGATCGGACAGCGGTTGCAGAATGGGCTCGAGAACCGGGGCGGCTACAGCCAGTCCTCGGCGCTCGCCTTCGCCAGCGAGGCCGACATCGCCGAGGTTGATCGCCAGATCGCCCAGACCCGCAACCGCATCGCCGCCCTGATGGGCGCGGGGCCCGACCGGGGCCTGTCGATCGCCGTCCCCACCACGGTCCAGGCCCGCGCCTTCGGCCTGCCCGCCAGGCTTTCCGCCGACCTGATCGGCCGGCGTCCGGACATCGCCGCCGCCCGCGCGCGCGCCGAGGCCGCCGCCAAGCGGACCAAGGTCGCCAAGACGCAATTCTATCCGAACGTCGACCTGGTGGGGTCCTTCCTGACCCTGGCGCTCGGTCCGCAGAACCTTTTTGACCAGAGCATCCGCCTGACCCAGTTCGGCCCGGCCCTCACCCTGCCGATCTTCGAAGGCGGCCGAGCCGAAGGCAATTATCGCGTCTCGCGCGCCGAGTACGAGGAGGCGGTGGCCAGCTATGACGGCGCCCTGACCCAGGCTTTGCGCGAGGTCGCCGACGCTGTGGCGACCTCCAGGTCGCTGCAAACCGAGGCCGGCCAGGCCCGCCAGTCGCTGACCGCGGCCGAGGACGCCCACAGGATCGCCCGCCTGCGCTACGAGGGCGGGCTTTCGCCGCTGCTCGAAGTGCTGAACGCCGAACAGAGCCTCGTGGACCGCCGCCGCGTGGTGGCCGAACTGCAGGCCCGGGCGCTGGCCGCCGACGTCGCCCTGGTGCGCGCGCTCGGCGGCGGCTACGCCGACCCGACCAAGACCGCCCAGACTCCGGCGCCCGCCGCCTCCTGACCTCCTCCTGACCTCCTCCCCGAATACCACTTACGGAAAGCTGCCATGGCCGACGATCAATCTGAAGCTTCCCGCCTCGCGGCCGACGACTCCGCCGGCAAGACCGCGACCCGCAAGCGGCTGTTCGGCCTGCTGGGCCTTGGCGTCGCCGGGCTGGGCGTCGCCTATTTCGTCTATTGGCTGCTGGTCGGGTCGCACCTCATCTCGACCGACGACGCCTATGTCGGGGCCGAAACCGCCATGGTCACCCCGGCGGTCGCGGGCACCATCGCTAAGGTCAATGTGATCGACACCCAGCCGGTGAAGGCCGGAGACGTGCTGGTCGAACTCGACAACCGCGACCTCGGCTTCGTCGCCGCCCAGGCCCAGGCCCAATATGGCCAAGCCATCCGCCGGGTTCGGGCCTATATCGCCAACACCGAGACGGCCGGTGCCCAGGTATTCGCCCGCGACGCCGACCTGCTGCGCGCCAAGGCCGAAATCGAGGCCGCCGTCGCCAACCTCGACCGCGCCAAGGTGGAGCTGCAGCGCCGCCAGAACCTCAGCGCATCGGGCGCCGTCTCCGGCGAGGAGCTGACCCAGGCCCAGACCGGGGTGAAGAACGCCGAGGCCGCTCTGGCCGGCGCCCGCGCCGCCCAGGCGATGGCCCAGGCCAGCCGCCAGGCCGCCCAGGGGACTCTCGCTTCGCAATCGGCCCTGGTCGAGGGCGCCGGGGTGCAGGACAACCCCGAGGTCGCCGCCGCCCGCGCCGCCTGGCAGCGGGCCCAGAACGATTTCGAGCGCACCATCATCCGCGCGCCCGTCTCCGGCGTCATCGCCCGCCGCGCCGTCCAGATCGGCCAGCGGGTTCCCGTCGGCGCCGTGCTGATGAGCGTGGTCCCGGTCGACGAGGTCTATGTCGACGCCAACTTCAAGGAAAGCCAGCTGAAGAAGGTCCACGTCGGTCAGCCGGTGGTCCTGAAGTCCGACTACTACGGCGGCGGGACCAAATACCACGGCACGGTCGTCGGCATCGGCGGCGGCACGGGCTCGGCCTTCGCCATCATCCCAGCCCAGAACGCCACCGGCAACTGGATCAAGGTGGTCCAGCGCCTGCCCGTGCGGGTCAAGCTCGACCCCGCCGAGCTGAAGCGGAAGCCCCTGCGCGTCGGCCTGTCGATGACGGCCGAGATCGACACCGCCCACCCCGGTAAGGAGTAGGCGCGATGGCCGCCGCGGCCGCCGCGCCTGCGCCGGGTCGGACCGACCTCGGCAACATTCAGCTGAAGGGCCTGCCGCTCTTCCTGGGCTGTTTCGTCCTGGCCTTCTCCAACTTCATGGCCGTTCTGGACATGACGATCGCCAACGTCTCTGTGCCCAATATCGCCGGCGGCCTGGCGGTCTCGCCCAATGAGGGCACCTGGGTCATCACCTCTTATGCGGTGGCCGAGGCCATCACCGTGCCCCTCACCGGCTGGCTGGCGCAGAGATTCGGCACGGTCCGGGTCTATATCGTCGCCATCGCCCTGTTCGGCCTGTTCAGCTTTCTCTGCGGCCTGGCCCCCTCGATCGGCTTCCTGATCGTGGGCCGGATCCTGCAGGGCCTGGCCGGCGGGCCGATGATGCCCCTGTCCCAGACCCTGCTGCAGCAGATCGTCCCGCCCAAGTTCCGCGCCCAGGCCATGGGGCTGTGGGCCATGACCACCGTGGTCGCGCCCATCCTCGGACCGGTGGTCGGCGGCCAGATCTCCGACAACATGGGCTGGGAGTGGGTCTTCTTCATCAACGTCCCGATCGCGGCCTTCCTGACCTTCGCCGGTCTGCGCTGGCTGACGTCCCAGGAGACCAAGACCGAGAAAAAGCCCATCGATGTGGTCGGCTTCCTGCTGCTGATCACCTGGGTAGGGTCGCTGCAGCTGATGCTCGACAAGGGCAAGGACCTCGACTGGTTCCACTCCGGCTTCATCCTCGCCTGTCTGATGGTGGCCATCGTCGGCTTCATCGCCTTTTTGATCTGGGAGCTGACCGAGGAGCACCCGGTCGTCGACATCCGCATCTTCCGCTATCCGGGATTCGCGGCGCCCTGCCTGTCGATGGCCCTGGCCTTCGGGGGCATGTACGCCTCCCTTGTGCTCATCCCCCTCTGGCTGCAGCTGAACCTCGGCTACACCGCCACCTGGGCCGGCTATGTCACCGGCTTCAACGGGGTGCTGGCGGTGATCGCCTCGCCCATCGTCGCCATGCTGGTCACCAAGGTCGATCCGCGCGCCCTGGTCAGCGCCGGCATCCTCTGGATGGCCGGGATCATGGCGGTGCGCACCACCTTCACCGCCGACATGGCCTTCGGCCAGCTGATCTGGCCGCAACTCGCCCAGGGCCTGGGCATGCCGCTGCTGTTCATCCCGCTGATGAGCGTGGCCATGGGCGCGGTGAAACCGTGGGAGATGGCCTCGGCCGCCGGTTTGCTGGCCTTCGTCCGCACCGTCTCGGGGGCCTTCGCCACCTCGATCACCACCACCGCCTGGGACGACGGCGGCAAGAAGAACCACGCCGTCTTCGCCGAACGGCTGCAGCACCCGGACCAGGCGCTTAACGTCATGACCAACGGCGGCCTATCGCCCGACCAGGCCCTGACCCAGCTGAACAACATGGTTCAGCACCAGGCTGTAATGACGGCGACCAACCACATCTTCATGGTCACCTGCGCGGTGATGGTGGTATCGGTCGGAGCCATCTGGCTCGCGCCCCGGCCCAAGGGTCCCGCGCCCGCCGGTGGCGGAGGACACTGACGAGCAGGAGCCTTTCATGGCTATCGAGCCGGTTTCGCTAACCGCTTACGACAAGGACTTCGACGGCTTCTCCAAGGCGCTCGGACAGGCCTTCGAGCGCTACGGCTTCGCGGTGATCGCCGACCACGGGCTCGACCCCGCCCTGCTCAAAGGCGTCGACGCCGATACAAAGGCCTTCTTCGCCCTGCCTGAGGCTGTGAAGCGCCGTTATCACGTCTCCGGCGGCGGCGGTCAGCGCGGCTACACCCCCTTCGGCATCGAAACCGCCAAGGGCCACACCCAGCGCGACCTGAAGGAATTTTGGCACACCGGCCGCACCCTGCCGCCCGGCCATCCCTACGAGACATACATGCCGGCCAATCTGTGGCCGTCCGAGGTCCCGGGCTTCCACGCCCACGTCGGGGGCCTCTATGAGGCGATGGACGCGCTCGGCAAGCGCGTGCTGCGGGCCATCGCCCACCACCTCCAGATCGGCGACGGCTTCTTCGACAAGCCGACCGAGCTCGGCAACTCCATCCTGCGTCTGCTCCATTACCCCCCGATCGACGCCGACGCTCCCGGCGTGCGGGCGGGCGCGCATGAGGACATCAATGTCATCACCCTGCTCCTGGGCGCCGAAGAGGCTGGACTGCAGCTGCTGGACAAGGACGGCCAGTGGCTGCCGATCGACGCCCCGCCGGGCGCGGTGGTCTGCAACATCGGCGACATGCTGCAGCGGCTGACCAACCACGTCCTGCCCTCGACCACCCACCGGGTGGTCAATCCGCCGCCCGAGCGGCGCGGAGTCTCGCGCTACTCCATGCCCTTCTTCCTGCATTTCGAGCCGGACTATCTGATCGAGACCCTGCCCGGCTGCATCACGCCCGACCGGCCCGACCGCTATCGCGAGCCGATCACCGCCCACGGCTTCCTTGAGGAGCGGCTGCGCGAGATCAAGCTGATCTAGCGTCTTCCGGCTGGGTTCCAAGGAAGCTTGCCTGGGCTTGCCCACGGGCCCGACCCTCAAAAAGCACGGAAATTTAACGCTATTCCCGGCTAATGGCCGACGCTGGGCCTAAGGGGGCCGGCCGGGAATGGCCAAGACCATGTCGATCGCGGAGCTCAAAGCGGAGCTGGCGGAGGCGAAAGCCGCCCTCGCCCGCGCCGAACATGAGCGCGCGGCCACCGAGGCCAGTCTCGACGCCATGATGGACCGGGCCCCGATGGCCGTGGTCCGCCTCGACACCGATCTGCGCATCATCAACGCCAGCCGTGTCTGGCTGAACGACATCAGGCTGGAGAGCGGCAAGGTGCTCGGCCGCTCTCTGTATGACGTCACCCCCGGCTCGCGCGCCTTCGCCCCCATGCTGGAGCGGGCGCTCGCCGGCGAGGTGGTGGGCGAAGACGAAGCGCGGGTGATCCGCCCCGATGGCACTCACCGCATGGCGCGCTATCAGATGGCGCCCTGGCAGCTGCCGAACGGCGAGATCGGCGGGGTGATGGTGATGAGCTGCGACATCACCGATCTCGTCGCCTCGCGCGAGGCGATGGCCCGCTCCGAGCAGCGGCTGACTCAAGCGCTGGAGATCGACCAGAGCGTCGCCTGGGAGATGTCGCTGACCGACCGCCGGGTCTACGCCACAGGCGCCATCGAGGCGGTCTATGACAAGCCGCCCAGCTACAAATCCTTCGCCCGGGACCTGTTCGTCTCGGTCCACCCCGACGACCGGGCGCGGGTCGAGAAGGCCTGGTCCGAGCATGTCCTGTCGGGCGCCCCGCTGAAGATCGACTACCGGATCAACCGGGAGGACGGTCTGGAGGTCTGGGTCTACGCCATCGCCGAAACCCTGCGCGGGGCGGGCGACCGGCCCGAGCGCGTGGTCGGCGTGCTGAAGAACATCACCGAGCATAAGAAGGCCGAGCTAGCCCTGGCCGAGGCCGGCAAGGCCGCCGAGGCCGCCAACCTCGCCAAGTCCGAATTCCTGGCCAATATGTCCCACGAGATCCGCACCCCGCTCAACGGGGTGATGGGCGTCGCGGGGGCCCTGGCCCGCACCCCCCTGGCCCCCGCCCAGCGCGAGATGGTGGCCCTGATCGAATCCTCCGCCCACACCCTCGAGCGGCTGCTGACCGACGTTCTCGACCTCGCGCGGGTCGAATCCGGCCGGGTGGAGATCCGCGCCGAACCGTTCGAACTCGGCGACCTGATGCGCACCGTCACCGCCCTGTTCGAGCCGCGCGCCCACGCCAAGAAGCTCGATTTCGAGCTGAAGCTCGGGGCCGGGGTCGAAAGCGGCAAGACCTACCTCGGCGATGCGGTGCGGCTGCGCCAGATCCTTTCCAACCTCGTCTCCAACGCCGTGAAATTCACCGAACGCGGCGGGGTCAAGGTCGGGGTCCGCGCCCAGGCCTGCGGCGAGCGCACCCGCCTGCGCTTCCGGGTCGAGGACACCGGCATCGGCTTCGACCCGGCCGCCAAGGCCCGGCTGTTCCAGCGTTTCGAGCAGGCCGACGGCTCGATCACCCGCCGCTACGGCGGGTCGGGACTCGGCCTGGCCATCTCACGCTCGCTGGCCGAGCGGATGGGCGGGCGGCTGGAGGCCTGGTCCAACCCCGGCCAGGGCTCGATCTTCGAACTGACCCTCGACATGGAGCAGGGCGCGGCGGTCGAGCCGCTGCGCGAGGCCGAGCCCATTCCGGCCGGCGCCGTCGGCTTCGCCCCGCGCGTGCTGCTGGCCGAGGACCACCCGGCCAACCGCAAGGTGGTCGAACTCATCCTGGGCTCGATCGGCGTCGATCTGGTCTGCGTTGAGAACGGAGCCGAGGCGGTCGAGGCCTGCGAGGACGAAATCTTCGACCTGATCCTGATGGATATGCAGATGCCGGTGATGGACGGCCTGACCGCCATCCGCGCCATCCGCGCCCGCGAGAAGGCGCGCGGCCGCCGCGCCGTGCCGATCCTGGCCCTGTCGGCCAACGCCCTGCCCGAACACTTCCGCGCCTCGGCCGCCGCCGGCGCCGGCGGCCACCTGACCAAGCCGATCGCCGCCGGGGTGCTGATCGACGCGGTCCAGAAAGCCTGCTCGGGCGGCTTTGGCCCGGACGGCGCCGTCGACGAAGCGCCCGAAGCCCTCAGCGCTTAGGCGGACTGAGACTCTTGGCCTGCTCGCGCCGCGCGCCGGCTGTGCTAAGAGGACCGGGCGCCCTCCCGCCCCAGCCGTTTCGAGACCGATCGCGATGACCCCGGAAATCCAGGCTTTCGCCACCGGCTTTCCCATCACCTTGCTGCACGCGGGCGTGACCCTGCTGATGCTGGTGCTTGGCGTCTTCCTCTATGGGCTGCTCAGTCCCTTCCGGGAGGTTCCACTGATCCGCGAGGGCAACGCCGCCGCCGCCACCTCGCTTGGCGGCGTGATGGTCGGCCTGGCCCTCCCGCTGTCCCTATCGCTGGCCTCCTCGCCGAGCCTGCTCGAAATCGCCATCTGGGGCCTGGCCGTCCTCGCGGTCCAACTCCTGGCCTTCCGGGTCACTGACCTGGCGCTCGGCGGGCTCGGCTCGCGCATCCAGCACGGCGAGATGTCCGCCGCATTGCTCCTGACCGCCGCCCGGTTGGCCAGCGCCATCATCCTCTCCGCCGCCGTCACCAGCTAAGGCGGCGCGCATCATGCCGAAAAGTGGGAGCCGGTTTTCGGACCACATGATGCGCCGGGCTCGCTAACCATGACCGGGCCGCATCTGCATTTTCCGCGGCTGCCCGACTGGGCCATCTATGGAGCGCTGGTTCTGGCCTTCCTGGTCGGGGCGCGCAGCCGCGGCGAGCGGGCCGACGCCCCCTCGGCCCCACCGCCGCCCGCCGCGGCCGAGAGCGTGGCCATCGGTCCCGCCGCCCCCTTCGGTTCGGTTCAGCCGATCCGCCCGCCGTCGAACCCCACGCCCGAGACCCTGGGCACCGCCTTCTCGGTCGACGACAGCGGGGTCTGGCTTTCGGCCCGGCATGTGTTCGAGGGTTGCAGCCACGCCGCCCTGATCGTGGGCCCAGGGCGCGGGGTCGCCGCCGAAGTCGAGCTCGACCCCAAGAGCGACATCGCCATCCTGCGAACCCTGGGTGGGGCTCCCGCCCTGCCGCTGGCGCTCGACCGGCCGCTTCAGCCCGGACAGCGCGCATTCCATCCCGGCTATCCCAGCGGCCGGCCGGGCGAGGCGGCGACACGCCTGCTCGGGCGCCAGTCTCTGGTGGTGCGCGGACGCGGCGAGCGCGGGGCGCGACCCGAACCCGTCCTGGCCTGGGCCGAGGCCGGCCGCACCGACCAGCTGAAAGGCGATCTGGCCGGTCTGTCGGGCGCGCCGGCGCTCGACGCCGCGGGCCGGGTGGTCGGGCTGACCATCGCCGAGGCGCCCCGGCGGGGCCGCATCTACACCATCGCCCCGGAGGCCATCCGCGCCGCCATGGTCCGCGCCGGCGTGCATCCCTCTCCGGCCGTGCCGTCCGATCCGATCACGGTCGAGAACTATGGCCGCGCCGCCGACACCCTGAGGCGGGAGTTGCGCGTGGCCGAGGTGATGTGCCTGAAGAGCTGAACCGCGCCCTTCAAGACGGCCGCTAGGCCTCCAGCCCGCGCACCTGCAGCTTGACGCCGCCGATCACCCGGACGACCCGCACCGACGCCCCCACCGGCAGGGTCTCCTCGACGCCCTCGATCTCGGCGGCCCATTCGGAGCCGTCGATCCAGACCCGGCCGACGCCGTTATTGAACTCGCCAGTGGCGCGGGCGATCCGCCCGACCAGGGCGCCGGGGTCCTCGGTCGGCTTTCCCGAGCCCATGTCATAGCCGGACGCCCGCGCCTGGCGGGCCGCGGCGGCTCCGACCAAGGCCACGCGGGCGCGGGGCTGGAGCGCGTAAGCGCCCAGAAGGGCGAAGGCGGTCAGGGCCGCGAAGATCCCGATCTCGGCTTCCACGCCCAGGCGGGCGCCGACCAGCTCGAGCAGGGCCACCGCGGCGGAGCAGGCGCTGGGCAGGAACAGCAGGTTGGCGCCCGTGGCGAAACTGAGCGCGACGAACACCGAGGCCGCGCCGAGCCAGATCCAGAACGGGTCGTGCAGATAGAGCGCTTCGAGTGTCGTCATGAGCCTCGCCACCCCCCGATGTCTGTCTAACCTTAAGCATGAAACCCGACAAACAGGACGCTTCATCTCGCGTCAGGCGAACTTGATCAACCCTCTAAGGGGCCGACCCGCCGCTGAGCCTTCGGGCCAGGGCCTCTCCCTTGGCGGCGGCGGCTTCCAGCGCCGACTGAACCTCGGGGCGACAAGAGGGAAATTGGGCGCTCCTGGCGCTGAAGCCGGCGTTGAAGCTTTCGATCAACCGCCGCTGCCCCCCCGCGCCGAGGGCCTTGTCGGCCGCCTCGACCTCGACCAGCCGGCCCATGTGCACGCGCCACTCCTGATCGGTTTCGCCCAGACAGGCCTGACGCAGAGCATGGGCCTCGCCCATGGCGTAGGCAAGGTCGATCACCAGCTGCCGCGCCTGGGGCGAGCGCGGCGGCGGGGCCGTCGCCGCGAAGGCGAAGTCTGGAAAGGCCAGCAAAAGCAGGGCGGCGCGGCGCATCCGACGATCCTAATCCGATTTCGGGCCTGGAATCACCGCAAACGCCCGTCGTTGATCGTCGTGGTGAGGTCCTGAATGAATTGGCGGCGAGCCAGTTCGATGTTGGCCTTGCGCCGCCAGGGCCGCCAGCTGTCTTCCGTATCCGCCGGATCGCCGAGGTGAAAGGCCGCGATCAGCTCGGCCAGGGGTCCGAGCGGTTGCGGCGCCAGCGGCCTCAGCCGTCTTGCCCCGTTCAGGGCGTCGATCGCCTTGGCCAGGCTGCCGGTTTCCGCATGCAAGCGGGCCAGGACCGCGGGCTCGGCGTGGATGAAGTGGGCCGCCGCCTTGGCTCGGTAGAGGGCGATCGCCGCGCGCGTCGCGGCGCCGGCCTCGCCCTCCTGGGCTTCGACCGCGATGTCGCATTCGGTGTCGAACCCGGTGGAGCGGTTGTTGAGATTGGACGAGCCCGCCCGCAGCAGCCGGTCGTCGATGATCGAAACCTTGGAGTGGACGATGATCGCCCGGCCCCGCCTGGTGTAGGGTGAATAGGCGCGGAATCGGCCGTGCGCGTCAGCCGCTCGAAGGGTCGCCAGGAATTTCGAGCGGGTCCGGTCCATGGTCATCTGGTCGAACCAGCTCGGCGCCTTGGCCGTGGAGACGATCACGACCTCCGGACCATGCGGATCGCGCAGGCGCGCGGCCAGGGCCTCGGCGTAGATCGGCGAGGCGATATACTGGTTCTCCAGATAGATCAGTCGCTTGGCCGCCCCGATGGCGGCCAGATGCAGCCGCTCGGTCTCGCGCACCTCGGGAAACCGCCGCCAGCCCGGCTCGGTCCGGGCGATCCCGACCTCGGCCGTTTCGAACTCAGGCTTGATTCCCGCCGGCCAGAGGTTTGGCGTAGGCGCGCCGTGCGGGTCGGGCGCGGGGCGGATGTCGGTCGCCCGAACCCAACGCTCGCGGACCAGTTCACCCAGTTCGGCCGCGGCCTGGCCCTCAATCATGGCCATGACCTCGTGCCGGGGCCCATGGCGGCCCCCCCAGGGCATGGTGCGCCGGCCGTCATCATCGAGGTGGCGGACCGTATCCCAGCGGTCGGTCGCGATGTCGCCGCCGCCCACGAAAGCGAGCTGGTCGTCGATCACCAGCACCTTCTGATGGTGGCAGGCCCCGAGGGGCACGGACTCGTCGAGCCTGAACTTGACCGGCGTGCCGTGGAAGCATCTGCGCGCCCGGTGCGGGAAGAAATGCTGGGAGGCCGCGATCGGCAGGGCCGACTTCCACACCAGGAGACGCACATCGAGCTCGGCCCTCGCACAGGCCAGCTCCTTCAGGAATTCGCCGACGGCGGCGCCCTTGCCTTCGACGTCGGGGGCCAGGCGGGTTTCGGGGTCGAAGGCCCAGCCGAGGATGTGGATCGAGCGCCGCGCCTCGAGCATGGCCGAGCGGGCGGCGGCGAAATAGGCGGCCGTGTCGAGCAGGAAGGCGACGCGGTCGGCCTGCGCCACACGCCAGCAAGTCAGTCCTGGCTGCAACAACACGAGGTCGTGGTCTCCGGTGCGAAGCCCGAGCCTTTTCCAACGGAATGGCTCTCGTCGTATAACAATGCGCGTGCCCAGGCGGTTTCGCCGCCCGTACACGCTCGGGGGCATAACGCAATTGGTCGTCGAAGGCTGCATCCAGGCCGCGCGCTGGCGGCCGAGTGCGAAATCCGTTCCCAGACGAGTCGATTTCGCCTATAGGAGAAGTTCACCCCGCCCGGCCGAAAGGCCGGGCGGAGCCGTTTCTGGCCTCTGGCTTCCTTAGGCTCCAAACCGTCCGTTAGGCCCAAGATGACCGAAATCCTCATGCCCAAGGCGACCGCTGTCTGGCTGGTCGACAACACCTCCCTCACCTTCGAACAGATCGCCGCCTTCTGCGGTCTGCACCCGCTGGAAGTGAACGGGATCGCCGACGGGGAAGTGGCGCGCGACATCCGCGGCGCCGACCCGATCGCCAACGGCCAGCTGAACCGCGACGAGCTGGAGAAGGCCGCCGCCGACCCGAAGTATCTGATGGTCGCCCAGAAAAGCCGTCACGCCGAACTGCTCAAGCCAGCGAAGAAGCAGCCGCGCTACACCCCGGTCTCGCGCCGCCAGGACCGCCCGGACGCCATCGCCTGGTTCCTGCGCAACCACCCGGAGATCACCGACGCGCAGATTTCCAAACTTCTGGGCACCACCAAGGCGACCATCGACCAGGTGCGCAACCGCCAGCACTGGAACGCCAGCAACATCAAGCCGGTCGATCCGGTGACTCTCGGTCTCTGCGGCCAGCTGGAGCTTGACGCCGTCGTCCGCAAGGCGGCCGACAAGCGCGCCAAGGACGACGCCAAAAAGGGCATCCTGCCGGAGGATCCGACCCTGCGCCCCGCGGCCGAAGCCGGCGTGGCCCCCGAAGAGCCTGAGGTCGAACTGGAGATGGATGACGAAGAGGACTGATCCTCTTCGTCACTGCGGTTAGAAAGCGCCTAGTGCGCCCTGGCGCCCCGGAGCACTTCGATCTGCTCCTTCAGCTGCAGCTTCTTTCGCTTGAGATCGTGGACGCGCACCGAATCCGACATGGGTCGCCGGAGTTCGTCCTCAATAGCCCGTTCAAGGTTCTGATGCCGGGAGCCGAGTTCTCGGATACGCGCTTCGATCGCCATGGGTAGGCCTCCGTTGCTGGACGCCTGAAGTAGAACACCGCCTCATCGCTATGTCAGGTCACGCCCGCGTGAGCTTGTGAATCGGCAGCGTCGGCCTGTGGATAGATGTCATTAGCTACTGGACCGCGACCCGGGCGCCCGAAATCTGGGCGCGGTAGGCGGCGGCGCTGCGCTGGGCCGCCAACTGGGCCTCGGGGCTGAGCTTGGCCTTCAGCCGGTCGGCGCTGGTCTTGGACTCGGTGTCGCCGCCGGCGCCCGAGATCAGATACCATTTATAGGCCTCGGCCGGGTTCTGGGCCACGCCGTAGCCTTCCTCATAGAGGCGGGCGAGGTTGTACTGGCTGTCCTGCAGTCCGAGATCGGCGGCGCGGCGGAACCAGGTCGAGGCCGTCGTCGGGTTCTTTTCCCCACCCGTGCCCTCGAAATAATAGAGGGCCAGGTTGTGCATGGCCTTTGGGTCGCCGCCCTGGGCGGCGCGCTCAGTCCAGCGGCGGGCCTCCGCCACGTCCTTCTTGATCCCCGCCGTGCCGCCTTCATAGAGCTTGGCCAGATAGAATTGGGCCTGGGCGTAGCCGAGGTTGGCCGCGCGGCGCAGAGCCTCGACCCCCGTGTAGTCGCCGCTCTCGATCTGACCGACGGCCTTGGAGTAGAGGGCCTTGGCCGAGCCGTCGACGGCGGGCTTGACCGCGGCGGCCGGTCCCGTCGCCGGGGCTGCGCCGGTGGCGACCGACATGGCCGGCGCCGGTAGGGGCGCGACCTGATCCAGGCTGGCGGTCGGGGCCAGATCGGAGGTCGGCTCGCTCAGGGCCACCGCGGCCTGGACCGGCTGCTCGGCGCTCGCCGAGGAACCCGACAGGACCGGATCGCCGCTGGCCGAGGCCGTCTGTTGGGTTTCCGACTTCAGCAGGAAGCCGCCGACCACCATGCCGGTGATGGCCATGGCGGTGGCCGAGGCGAGAAGCGCGGTGCGCAGGGTCGGCGCCGCGTCCTTCTTCTTCTTTTTCGGCAGACGGAAGCCCGAGAACCGGCCGCCCTCGGACGGCGGCGCCGGCGTGTCCATCTCCGAGCGGACGCGGCGACCGCGGCCATCGGCGGCGGAGGCCTGGCGGGCCGCGGCGCGGGCGGCCTCGATCAGGTCGCGGTTCGGATTTGACGACGGCGGCGGGGCGAATGAGGCGGGCTCGGCCATGGCCGGGATCACGGGCGTGGGCGGCGGCGTGAAGGGAACCGGCGCCGGATCGAAGGCGGGGTCGGCCGCGGCGGCTTCGTGGGGAAGAGCAAAGGCGTCGGCGCCGCTCGGGAAACCGGAGCTGGCCGCGAAGGGGTCGTCCTCGAAGGCCGGTCCGGAGGCCTGTTCGAACACCGGCTCCTCGAAGGCGGCGGCGGCCGGGAAGGGATCCTGGCCCGATTGGGGCTCGGCCTGCATGACGTCGGGGGCGCTCTCGCCGGGCTCGGAGGCGAATTCGGCGGGGGCGGCGGGGAAGGGGTCGAAGCTGACGGGTTGGGCCTGACTTTGGGCCGGGATCACGCCGCCGCCCAGGAGGCCGAACTTGCCGCGCGCCTCCTCCAGCATCTTGGCGGTGCGCTCTTCGCTCTGACGGATGCGCTCGGCCAGATCGGTCGAGGCCCGCTCATAGCGGCTGTTGATCTTCTCGGTGACGCGCGCGACCTGGTCGCCGACGTCGTCGATGGCCTGGGCGGAGCGGCGCTCGGCCCCGGCGATGCGGTCGGCCAGCTTCTCGGCGATCCGGGCGATCTCGGTCCCGAGCTTTTCCAGCGCTTCGGCCTGGGCGCCGTCAGCGGCGCGCATCCGGCCCTCCATGGCGTCGGCGATCCGGGCCATCTCGCCCCCGACCTGCTCGACCATCTTGGCGCTGCGGCCCTCGACCGCCTGCACCCGGCCGCCGAGCGTCTGGGCGATCTTCATCACTTCGCGGCCCATGCGGTCGACCGCCTGGGCCTGGCGCTTTTCGCCCGCTTCCACGTGGTCGGCCAGATTGCGCAGCGCCGCCTCCATCCGATCGAGCTTGCCGTCGGCCGCTTGCTTGAGCCGCTCGTTCATCTCGGCGCGGGTGGCTTCGACCTTGTCCGCCAGGTCGAGCGCCAGCCGTTCGAAACGCGACACGGCCGGGTCGGCGTCCGGCGTCACGGCTCTAGCTTCGGTCGAGCTTATCCGGGCGTCCAGCCCCGCGAAGCCCGCCTCGAGCGATTTGATCGCATCGTGAGTCTTTGATTCAGCCGCTTCAAGCCGCGCCGCGAACCGCTCGATCACCTCCTCGGCGCCGCCCTGGAGGCGAGCGTCCAGCCGGTCGACGCGGCGGGTGACGCCTTGGATGTCCTCACGCACCTCGTTGAAGCCGGCGCGGTTGCGGGCCTCGGTCTCGTGCATCTGGCCGGCGACCTTGCCGAGCGCGGCCTCCAGCGCCCGCATCGCCTCGGCGCGCGGCGCGTCGGCCTCGTCCATCCGCCGCAGCTTGTCGGCGATCTTGGCTTGAGCGTCCTTGACGTCCTGCAGATTGACGTCGAACCGGGCCGCGATCGAGGTCTGGTCGCGCTCGACCCCTTCGATCCGCGACAGCACGCCCATGACCGATTGATCGATGCCGGTGATGGCCAGGGTCGAGCGGTGCTCGGAGGCCTCGAGCCGGGCGGCGAGACTGTCGAGCACGGCGGCGATCCGCGCGACTTCCGAAGCGCTGTCGGCCCTGCCGCGTCGGAAGCTGTCGAGGGCGACGGGGCCCTGGGCGTGGGGGGCGGGAGGCTCCACGAAGGGCGGGGCGTCGCCCTCCCTGCCCTCGATGATCATCTGATTCAGCCACTAGCCCAGGGTCATGCCCTGCCGGCGCGCCAAGTCCTTGGCCAGTTCGCGCGCCTTGGGATCAATTCCCTTGACGCTCCAGGGTCCGGCCGCCGACGACATGGTCCGAATCACACGCTCCACTACCCGGTCCTCCCAGGTGATATTGGATGCTAGCCGTCCAGGTGTTGCGTGTAAACGCGACGTTAACGCTATATCTAGCGTAGGGCCGGTTTCCTGTGGACGACTTGGCGCGAGGGCCCACTAGGCCCTACCGGCGTTAACGTCCGGTTAAGACAAGTTAAGCGGAGCGCAAGGATATTGGATCTCTACATCACCCTGACCGCGATGCTGGGCGTGACCGGAATAGCCGTCTTTGCTGGCTGGCGCGGGGCCCGGCCGCCCGACCTGAGCCGCGGGCCGAGGCTGGTCCCGTGGCGGCCGATCATGATGTTGTCCGCCGTCGTGCTGCTGATGCTGCTGGTGCACTTGGTCAATCTTCTGGGGGTCCAGACCGGGAACCGGTAAGGCCTCGCCTGCGACCTAGGAGCCTGTCAGGCGAAGGGCGCCCATTTTTTTAGACGCCAGGAACTTACCGGTTGGACGAAGTCGAACCGGGCGAGGTCCTTTGGCCACGCCGGGCCAGACCGGCCATACCGCCCGAGGTGAGCAGGCTGGCGTCGGCCATCAGCAGCGGGATCGACCATTTGTGCGGGGCGGCGATATAGCGGGGCTCCCAGGCCGGATCGTACTTGGCCTTGTAGCGGCGCACGCCCTGGAAATTGTAGAATTCCTCTCCACGCTCGAACATCAATCGCCCGACGCGCGACATCAGCGGGGATAGCCGCCGGCCCTCCAGCCCCGCCAGGGGGGCCGAGCCGAAGGAGAAGGCCTCATAGCCCTCCCTCTGGCCCCAGAGCAGCAGCTCGACGAACAGGAAGTCCATGATGTTCTTGGGCGCCTCTTCGCCGTAGCGCATCAGGTCCATCGAGAAGACCGCCTTGTCGGCCGTCGGCCAGAGGGTGGCGAAGGCGGCGAGCTCTCCATCGACCCAGACCAGGGCGCAGGGGAATTCGGTGACATAGGCCTCCGAGAACCCGCCCATGGCGAAGCTCTTGTCGCCGCCGGCGTGGGTCTCCAGCCAGGCGTCGGACACCCGCTTCAGCTGCGGCGTCAGATCGGCCACGGTTTCAGGTCCGACCACCTCGAACACGGCGCCGGCTTCGGAGGCGCGGCGCCAGTTGCGGCGCAGCACCTCGCGTTTGCGCCCGGCCATGGAGAAGTCGTCGAGCGCCAAGGCGGCGGTCTCGCCGATCTTCTGGATCGCCAGCCCCATCTCGACCACTTCGGGGAGGAGGTCGGGCCCGACGCCATAGATCCCCTTGCGGGCGGCATGGACATGGGCCAGCTCGCGGAAGCGCCACAAGAGCTCCATCCGCTCCGACCGCTTGCCGACCGGCGGGCCGAGCGCGATCCAGGAGCGGCCGCGCACCCCGAACATCAAGAAGCTCTCGCCGCTTTCGGAAAACAGGAAGCGCTTGTCCCCCAGCAGGGCGAGGTTGGCCTCGGGTTCCGGCTCCTCGGCGCTCGCCAGGATCGCCCGCACCCTGTCGAAGTCCGGGTCCTTGTCGCCGATCACCTTGGGGGTGTGGGGCGTGGCGACGAGCCGCCAGACCCCTATGCACAGCAGAGCCAGCGCCAGGCCCGTAAAGGCGCGGAGCGTCCGAGAAGCGTCGGCGTTGGCCATCAGCCGCCACCAGAGCTCGTCCGAATAGGCCACGTCGCGAAACGACCAGAGGGCGAGCACGCCCGCGCCCGCCGCGATAGCGAAGGCCGAGGCCATCCAGCCGGGCGTCACCTCCAGGTTCATCAGCCGCGCCTTGCGGGTGAAGGCCGCGCGCAGCGGAACCAGCAGCAGGCAGAGCAGGGCGAGAGCCGCCGTCTCCTCCCAGTTGAAACCCTTGAGCAGCGCCAGCACCGCTGCGACGGCCGACAGGAAGATCGCGCCCCACCAGGCCGCCCCGACCCGACGTCGCAGGCCGTCGGCCAGGAGCAGCAGGAGCAGGCCGATGATCGAGGAGGCGAAGTGGCTGGCGTTGATCAGCTCGGGAGGGGCCAATTGGAACAACCAGCCGAACCGGTCGACCTCATTGGGCGTCGCGCCGGAGATCAGCAGCATGGCTCCGGCGGCGAAGGTCGCGGCGGCGGACCCGGCGGGGGCCAGCTCGCGCACGGCGGGTTTCAGCCCTCCAAACAACGACATTCGGCGGAGCTATAGTCCGGTTTGGGCTAAAGCGGGGCGGAACCGGCGCGAGCGCGAAGGGTTTGGCTGTGGACGCCGCCATGGCCGATCCGGGCGAACGCATGCCGGATATCGGTGAAACCGCCCATTTGGAGTTATAGTGACGCACCCCGTCCTGCGAGGAGCCCAGATGGCCGCCCGAAGAGCCTTCCTGAAACCGGTGTTGAAACCCCTGCACGAGCAGGTGATCGTCATCACCGGCGCCACCTCGGGGATAGGCCTCGCCACCGCCCGCAAGGCCGCCGACGCCGGCGCCGCTGTTGTGCTCACCGCCCGCAACGACGTCGCCTTGGCTGAGCTGACAGCCGAACTGCGCGCCCGCGGGGCCCGGGCCATCGCCGTCGCGGTGGATATCGGCGCCCCCGGCGCGGCCGAGGAGATCGCGTTCGCGGCGGAATCGGCCTTCGGCGACATCGACACCTGGGTCAACAACGCCGGGGTCTCCATCTATGGACGGCTCGAGGACACTCCGATCGAGGACCAGCGCCGGCTGTTCGAGACCGACTATTGGGGCCTGGTCCGGGGCTCGATGACGGCGGTGAAGCGGCTGCGCGCCGGGCAAGGCGGCGCCCTGATCAATGTCGGCTCGGTGCTGTCGGATCAGGCCCTGCCGATCCAGGGCGCCTATTCGGCGGCCAAACACGCGGTCAAGGGCTTCACCAACGCCCTGCGGATGGAGCTGATGCGCGACGCCCCCGGGGTCTCCATCACCCTGATCAAGCCGAGCTCGATCGACACGCCCTACAAGCTGCACGCCCGCAACTTCCTGCCCGGCCCCGCGACCAACCCACCGCCGGTCTATTCGGCCGACCTGGTGGCCGACGCCATCCTGTACGCCGCCGAACACCCGATCCGCGAGCTTACCGTCGGCGGCGGCGGACGGCTGCTGGCCGCCTTCGGTCAGCTGATGCCGCGTCTGGCCGAACCGATCCTGGCCTGGACCATCCCGGGCCTGTCGCGGGACATCGCCAAGAACCATCCCGACGGCGATTCCGACGCCCTGTTCGAGCCGGGCCGCGACCTGTCGGAACGCTCCCGCTATCCGATGGTCCGCCGCCGGAGCCTCTATACGAGAGCGCAGATGAACCCCGACACCACCGCCCTGGTGGCGGGGGTTCTGATCGCCGGCCTGATCCTGACCCTGAAGACGCGCCGGGCGTTGAAGGACCACGGCATCCGCCGCGAGGCCCGCGCCGCCGCCAAGGCGCGCTATGCGCCGAAGCCGATTCAGCACGCGGGTTAGGTTTTTCTAATTTCCCAGGCGGGGAAGATTATCCCTCGCGTGAGCTTTTCTCACGCGACCCCCACATGCTCTGGGCTTGACCGTTCGGCCGCGCAGGCGTTCAACCCCGGACCATGAGCAAGACCCCCCGCAAGGACCCGAAAGAGAACCCGGCCCTCTGGAGCGCCGCCACCAAACAGGTGCGCGGCGGCATCAGTAGAAGCGCGTTCGGCGAGACCGCCGAGGCCCTCTATCTCACCCAGGGCTTTGTCTATGACACCGCCGAGGAGGCCGACGCCCTGTTCGCCGGCGAGACCCAGGGCTTCGTCTACAGCCGCTACGCCAATCCGACGGTGCGGATGTTCGAGGAGCGGCTCGCCCTGATCGAGGGCGCGGAACTCTGCAAGACCACCGCCTCGGGCATGGCCGCCGTGGCCACCTCGCTGATCGGCCTTCTACAGGCCGGCGACCATATCGTCGCGCCGCGCGCCATGTTCGGCTCCTGCCGCTGGGTCATCACCCAGTACCTGCCGCGCTTCGGCGTGGAGGCGACCACGGTCGACGGAACCGACCTGGACGCCTGGAAGGCCGCGATCCGGCCCAACACCAAGGCGGTCTTCCTGGAGACCCCGGCCAATCCCCTGCTGGAGATCATCGACATCGCCGCCGTCGCGCAGATCGCCCGCGCGGTCGGGGCCAAGGTGGTGGTCGACAACGTCTTCGCCACGCCGATCTTCCAGAAGCCCTTCACCCTGGGCGCCGACGTAGTGGTCTACTCAGCGACAAAGCACATCGACGGCGGCGGTCGGGTGCTGGGCGGGGCCATCCTGGGCGAGGCCCAGCTGCTCGAAGATTCCTATAAGGACTTCCTGCGCCACACCGGCCCGGCCCTGTCGCCGTTCAACGCCTGGGTGATGCTGAAAGGGCTGGAGACACTTGAGCTGCGCGTCCGCCGCCAGGCCGAGACCGCAGCCCTGCTGGCCGACCGGCTGGCCGACCACAAGCAGACGGCGCGCGTCCTCTATCCGCACCGCAAGGACCACCCCCAGTACGAGATCGCCAAGCGGCAGATGTCGACCGGCTCGACCCTGATCGCCATCGATGTCGGGACGCGCGAGCGGGCCTTCGCCTTCCTCAACGCCCTGGAGCTGGTCGACATCTCCAACAACCTCGGCGACGCCAAGTCGCTGATCACCCATCCCTCGACCACGACCCACCGCGCCTTCACCGAGGAGGATCGACTGGCCATCGGTCTGACCGACGGCTTCGTGCGCCTGTCGGTGGGGCTCGAGGGTCCCGAGGATCTGTGGCGGGATCTGGAACGGGCGCTGAATGGGCTCTGATTGGCCCTATCAGGCCAGGACGGGCGACCTCGTCGTCCGTGTCCGCCCCACCTATCTGCCCGACTATTCCGACCCCGAGGAGCGCCGCTTTCTCTGGTCCTACGACATCGAGATCGAGAACCTGGGCTCCGAAACGGTCCAGCTCCAGTCGCGCCACTGGATCATCACCGACGCCCTTGGTCGGGTCGAGGAGGTCAAGGGTCCGGGCGTCGTGGGCGAGCGGCCGGTGCTCGGTCCCGGCATGCGGCACGGCTATACCTCGGGCTGCCCACTCGCCACCGCCTCGGGCGGCATGGTCGGCAGCTATGTCATGACCGGCGCCGACGGGCGGATGTTCGAGATCGCCATTCCACCCTTCTCACTGGACATTCCGCAGGCGCGGGGCCGTCTGAACTAGGACCGGGTCCCCCGGCGTGCAAAAGCCCGCACGGAGAGGGGCGCCGCGCGGGCTTCGCTGTTTCGACCCGCCGGTGGAGGGCGGGGAAAGGTGTCGACCGGCCGAAGGCCCGAAACCCGGGGGGCTGGGGGGGGGGCTGTTCAGGTTCCTGGGCCCCAGGCGCTCCGACCGGCCGACCCGTCACTTTTCGGGGCTCGATCCGGCGGGGAAGCGTCCGAAATAAGGTCATTTCGTGACTCCGCCGCACCGGTTCGTATCAAGCCGCGGGTTTGATTTCAGAGGCGCCTTCTCAAGCCGCCCCAGGGCGCCTAACGTCAGAATCGATGAACGTCGACAGTCTCCAGACCAGCGGCCCGTCCGGTCGCCCAGCCGCTTCCCGCGTCTTCTTCGAGCGGGGCGAGCTGAATCTGATCCTGCGCCTCTGCGGGCGGATGGTGGCCCAGGGCGAGTGGCGCGACTACGCGCTGGACGGCGGCATGGAGGCGGCGACCTTCTCCTGTTTCCGCCGCACGTCCGAGCAGCCCCTCTATCGCATCGAGAAGCGCCCGGCGCTGGCCCGCCGCCAGGGCGCCTGGGCCGTAATCGGCCAGGGCGGGATCATTCTCAAGCGCGCCCACGAGCTCGAACAGGTGCTGCGGGTGTTCGACAGCCGCAAGTTCCAGGTGGTCGAATAGGCCGCTTCTGAATCGCCGCCCTTGCGGAAAGCCCCCTGTTTCTGTAAACGCCCGTCCCTTGCTGGCTCGCCCTTCGAGCCCGACCCCATTCCTGCCGGACGCCTCCGATGAAACAAGACACCCATCCGGACTATCACTTCATCACCGTGACCATGACCGACGGGACCAGCTACCAAACCCGTTCGACTTACGGCAAGGAAGGCGCTGTCCTGAACCTGGACATCGACCCGAAGACCCACCCGGCCTGGACCGGCGGCAACCAGCAGCTGCTGGACCGCGGCGGCCGCGTCTCGCGCTTCAACAACAAGTTCTCGGGCTTCATGGCCAAGAAGTGATCGACCTCTAGGTCGATCATCCCGCCGCCGGCCGGGATCCAGTCCAAAGACAGAGAGGCCGGCCGCAGCGATGCGGCCGGCCTTTTCCGTTTCCCTTTGCAGCCGTCATCCTCGGCCTCCGGGCCGAGGATCCAGAGCGCAGACCTATCCTGCAGACCCCCGCGCTCTGGATGCTCGGGCCAAGCCCGAGCATGACGGCCAAGGTGCGGGATGGCGCTGGCCGGACGCGGCCGCCAAGGAAAAAGGCCCGCGGCGTCTCCGCCACGGGCCTTCCCTGGATTCCGGTTGGAGGACCGGAACTGACTAGATGTAGCGCCGCAGCGAGCGGGCCAGTTCGGACGCGTCCGAGCGCTTGCCCTTCTTCTGAACCGGCTGGTAGGCGATGTTGGCGTGCTCGTGGCAGTAGGGGCCTTCATCGCCGCCGGTGCGTCGGCCGCAGAAGGTGAAGCTGTCGCTCGACGGATCCCCGATCGGCCATTTGCACATATGGGCGCCCAGCGTCAGCACCGTGGCCGAGCCGGGGCTCTCCTCGCGGACATAGACCGGCAGCTGCGGGGCGACGGCTTCGGCGCGGCGGATCACGGGCGAGGCCGGCGCGGCGACCGGGCGGGCCGGGCGCGGGGCCTTGAAGACGGTGCGGGCGGGCTGCGACGGCGCGGCGCGGCCCGACAGACCCAGACGGTGAACCTTGCCGATCACGGCGTTGCGGGTGACGCCGCCCAGCTGCTTGGCGATCTGGCTGGCGCTCAGGCCGTCGAGCCAAAGCTTCTTAAGCGTCCCTACGCGGTCGTCGGTCCAGCTCATTTCAGCCTCCCAGCGCTAGATGTAGCGTTCGCCCCGGCCAAAAGAGCCCCTCGGACCTACTAATGGTAACTGAACGATTAAGGACCACAACCGGTGGCGCCGCCTCAATCCACAGAAACTAGATGTGGGGGGTGCGACCAAACGAATCGCGGTGGTAGAAGTTGCGCCATGGCCCTGATGATCCACGACACCCTGAGCGGCGAAAAACGCGCGTTCAAGCCCCGCGACCCGAGCCGGGTGACGCTCTACGTCTGCGGGCCAACCGTCTATAACTACGCCCATATCGGCAATGCGCGGCCGGTCGTGGTGTTCGACGTCCTGTTCCGGCTGCTGCGCCGGCTCTATGGCGACGAGGCGGTGATCTACGCCCGCAACATCACCGACGTGGACGACAAGATAAACGGCAAGGCCGCCGACGAAGGTGTGGACATCTCGGTGATCACCGACCGTTTCACCGCCGTCTATGAGGCGGACATGGCCGCGCTCGGGGCGCTCAGCCCCACCATCCAGCCGCGCGCCACCAAACACATCGATCAGATGCTCGATCAGATCGGACGCCTGGTGCAGGCGGGCTGCGCCTACGCCGCCGAGGGGCATGTGCTGTTCGATACGACCAGCTTCCCCGACTACGGCAAACTGTCGAAGCGCTCGCTCGACGACATGGTCGCCGGCGCCAGGGTCGAAGTCGCCCCCTATAAGAAGAACGCCGCCGACTTCGTGCTGTGGAAGCCGTCCAAGCCCGGCGAACCGGTGTGGGGCAGCCCCTGGGGTCCGGGGCGTCCCGGCTGGCACATCGAATGCTCGGCCATGATCGAGGCGGTGCTCGGCCTGCCGATCGACATCCACGGCGGCGGCCACGACCTCACCTTCCCCCACCACGAGAACGAGATCGCCCAGGGCCGCTGCGCCACCCACGGCGGCGAATACGCCCGCTACTGGATGCACAACGGCTTTCTGACCATGGACGCCGAGAAAATGTCCAAAAGCCTGGGCAATGTCCTGCTGGTGCACGAGCTCGTGGAAAAGTGGCCGGGCGAGGTGATCCGCTGGGCGCTGCTCTCGGGCCATTATCGGGCGCCGCTGAACTGGACCGACGAACTCCTGGAGCAGGCCAAGGCCTCGCTCGACCGTCTCTACGGCGTGATCCAGGACGCCGAGCGGCTGGCCCTGCCGAAGTTCAGCCTGATGAATGTCGAGGACCTGATCGCCAAGATCGGCTTCGAGGAGGCGGTCGGCGACGACCTCAACACCCCCAAGGCGATGAGCGAGCTCTTCACCCTGACCAACGGCGTGCGCTCCGAACTGCTCAAGGGCGGCAAGGCCGACCTGCAGTCGGTTTCCGACCAGGTCCAGGCGTTGAAAGCCTGCGCCGGGGTGCTGGGCTTCCTCCAGGCCGACGCCAAGGCCTGGTTCACCTCGGGCGCTTCGGACGATCTGAAGTCGAAGATCGAGGGCCTGCTGGTGGAGCGCACCGCCGCGCGCGCGGGCAAGGACTGGGCCGCTGCCGACCGTATCCGCGATGAGCTCAACGCGCTCGGCGTCGAGGTCTTGGACGGCAAGGACGGCGCGAGCTGGCGGTTCAAGGGTTAGCGGTCCCTAGCCCCGAGGGGCGGCAGTCACTATTCTTAAGCCATGGCCTACCGCACCCAAGTCCGTCTCGGCGTGAAGGCGCCCCCCGCCGCCGTCTGGGCGGCGATGGCCGACTTCGATCAATGGGCCGACTGGAACCCCTATTACGTCAAGGCCGGGGGCCGGATGGCGATTGGCGCCGAGATCGAGTTGGTCCGCATGCTTGGGGGCGTCGCGGCGCCCGAGACAGGCGCCATTGTCGACTGGGTCCCGGACGAGCAGCTGGTCTGGCGTCGCAAGGCCGGTCTCTTCGCCCAGACCATCGCCTATATCGAGATCGACGGCCTGGCTCCCACCGCCTGCATCCTGACCGTAGGCGAGATTTTCGATGGCCTGATCGGGCGGCATGTCTCCAAGCGCCGCCGCCGGTTGCTCAAGGCCGGACTGACCGCGCTCGGCGAAGCCCTGAAAGCCCGCGCCGAGGCGCAGTGGGACGGAACGCCGGACGAGACCGTCGTTCCCATCCCACCCGTGCACGTCAACCCCAAGGCCAAGAAGACAAAGGGCCCGATGCAGATGTCGGTCTTCGGCCGCCGCGGCCCCCAGTGATCGACGACCTCTATTCGGCCAAGGTGCTGGCGCTGGCGGCCAACATGCCCCGCGCGGGACGGCTGGCCGCGCCCCAGGCCACGGTCGAGCGGATCGCCAAGCTGTGCGGATCGCGGGTGCTGGTCGACCTCGTCATGGACGGCGACCGGGTGGCCGACTTCGCCCAGGAGGTCCAGGCCTGCGCGCTCGGACAGGCCTCGGCCGCCGTGCTCGGCGCCAATGTCGTCGGGGCCAGCGTCGCGGAGCTGCAATTGGCCCGGGACGCGCTTTCGGCTATGCTGAAGACGGACGGCCCCCTCCCCGGCGGGCGTTTTTCGGATTTGCGCGTGCTCCAGCCCGTGAAGGACTTTCCGGCCCGCCACGCCTCGACGCTGCTCGCGTTCGAGGCCGCCCTGGCGGCCGCCCGCGAGGCGACGGCCCACACCGGCGCGCGAACTAGTCCCGCCGTCGCGGGTTGATCGACCCTCGCCGCCGGCGCCATAAGGCCGGCGACAGGTTCGCAAGGACCCCTGTGACGGCATGAGCTTCTACACCGCCTGCGTCAGGGGCGCCCTTCGCGCCTACAAGCTGACGCTCTCGCCGCTGATCGGGCGGCAATGCCGTTACTCGCCGAGCTGCTCGGAGTACGCGGCCGAAGTCCTGATCGTGCACGGGCCCTGGCGCGGGACTTGTCTCGCCGCCGGCCGCGTGTGCCGCTGCAACCCTTGGGGTGGGTCGGGCTACGACCCGCCGCCCCCGCGAAAGACCTGAGACCAATGGACCTGATCTTCCCCGACGGCGCCGCCCGCCCCTTTCCCGACGGCTCATCCGGCCGCGCCGTGGCCGAGAGCATCTCGATCTCCCTGGCCAAGAAGGCGGCGCTGATCCGCCTGGACGGCAAGCTCTACGACCTGGACCGCGCCCTGCCGCACGGCGGGGCCTTCGAAATCCTGACCCGCGACCACCCCGATGTGCTCGACACCATCCGCCACGACGCCAGCCATGTGATGGCGGAAGCGGTGCAGGAGCTGTTCCCCGGCACGCAGGTGACGATCGGCCCGGCCATCGAGGACGGCTTCTATTACGACTTCGCCCGCGACGAGCCCTTCAGCCTCGACGACCTGGCCAAGATCGAGAAGCGGATGGCCGAGATCGTCGACCGGGACGAGAAGATCGTCCGCGAGGAATGGGACCGCGCCGAGGCGATCAATCACTTCCAGGACATCGGCGAGGCCTACAAGGCCGAGATCATCCAGGATCTGCCGGAAAGCGAGACCATCACCGTCTATCGCCAGGGCGCCTGGAAGGACCTCTGCCGCGGCCCGCACCTGCCCTCGACCAAACATGTCGGCAAGGCCTTCAAGCTGACCAAGCTGGCGGGCGCCTACTGGCGCGGCGACCACCTTAACGCCCAGCTGCAGCGCATCTATGGCACCGCCTGGGCCAGCCAGGCGGATCTGGACGCCTATCTCCTGCGCATCGAGGAGGCCGAGAAGCGCGACCACCGCCGCGTCGGCCGGGCCATGGACCTCTTCCACCTGCAGGAAGAGGGCAAGGGGATGATCTTCTGGCACCCCAAGGGCTGGACGCTGTTCCGCCAGCTGGAGAACTACATCCGCCGCCGGCTCGACGCCGTGGGCTACGCCGAGGTCAAGACGCCCCAGGTGCTCGACCGGACCCTGTGGGAAAAGTCCGGCCACTGGGAGAAGTTCGGCCACGCCATGTTCACCTGCGAGACCGAGGAGGGCGAGAGCCTGGCGGTCAAACCGATGAACTGCCCCGGCCACGTCCAGATCTTCAACGTCGGCCAGAAGTCCTACCGGGACCTACCGCTGCGTATGGCCGAGTTCGGGGCCTGCCACCGGTTCGAGCCCTCGGGCGGCCTGCACGGCATCATGCGGCTTCGCGCCTTCACCCAGGACGACGCCCACATCTTCTGCCGCGAGGACCAGATCGAATCCGAAACCACGGCCTTCGTCCAGCTGCTGCACTCGGTCTATGACGACCTCGGGGTCGAGCTGCACAGCGTCAAACTCGCACTGCGGCCTGATCTTCGGGCCGGCACCGACGAGATCTGGGATCAGGCCGAGAGCAAACTCGAGCGCGCCGCCAAGGCCGCCGGGGTCGAGGTCGAGATGCTGCCGGGCGAGGGCGCCTTCTACGGTCCCAAGCTCGAATTCCACCTGCGCGACGCCATCGGCCGCACCTGGCAGTGCGGTACGCTGCAGCTCGACTTCGTCCTGCCCGAGCGGCTCGACGCCGAATATGTGGCCGAGGACGGCTCCAAGCAGCGTCCGGTGATGTTGCACCGGGCCATACTCGGGGCGGTCGAGCGCTTCCTGGGCATACTGATCGAGAACTACGGCGGGGCCTTCCCGCTGTGGCTCGCCCCCGTCCAGGTGGTCGTGGCGACCATCACTTCGGACGCCGAGGGCTTCGCCGAGGAGGCCGCCGCCAAGTTGCGGGCCGCGGGTCTGCGGGTCGAGGTCGATGTCCGCAACGAGAAGATCAACTACAAGGTCCGCGAACACTCCCTGGCCAAGGTGCCGGTGATCGCCGTGGTCGGCCGCCGCGAAGCGGAGGAGGGAAAGCTGGCCCTGCGCCGCTTCGGCTCGGAGGGGCAAACCATTCTCACGCTTAAGGAAACCGCCTCCACCCTCGCGATAGAGGCCCTGGCCCCCGACCTGGCGCGCCTGGCCAGATGAGCAAGGCCGTGAAACCGCCAATGACCGAATTTGGGGTTTCAGTGGTGATGGTCGTGTACCGCACCGGGCCGGCGCTTGAGCGCAGCCTGCGACGGGTGTTGGCCGAGCCGGCGGTGGGCGAGTTCGTCATCATCGACAACGGCTCCACCCCCGAGGAGGAGGCGGTGCAGGACGCCGTCGCCGCCTCGGACGACCGGGTCATACTCAAGCGCGGCCAGGGCAATGTCGGCTTCGCGCGCGGCGCCAACCTCGGCGCCCGGTCGGCCAGTGGGCAGTTGCTGATCTTCCTGAACCCCGACGCCTTCCTCGAGGACGGCTGCGTCGCCGCCCGGCAGGCGGCGATCAAGGCGGCGCCCACGGCCCGGGTCGGGGCGCGGGTGCTGAACGAGGACGGGGCCGAACAGCGCGGCGCGCGGCGCGGAGAGGTGACCCCGGTCACCACCCTGCTCAGCCTGACCCAGCTCTCGCGCTTCCGTCCCTTCCGGGGGTTCGAGATCCATCAGGAGAAGACCAGCCTTCCCGATCAGGTCGTTCCGGTGCCCACCATTTCGGGCGCCTGTTTCGCCATGAAGCGCGAGGCCTTCCTGGCCCTCGGCGGCTTCGACGAGGGCTTTTTCCTGCACGTCGAGGACGTCGACCTGTGCTGGCGGGTGCGCAAATCCGGAGCGAGCGTGCTGTTCCACCCCGGCGCGCGGGTCACCCATCTGGGCCACACCAGCCTGAAGGCGCCCCTGGTGGTCGAATTCCACAAGGGGGTGGGCCTGGCCCGCTATTTCCGCAAACGTGCCGACACGCCCTTCCGGGCGGTCTTGGCCTTCGTCTTGACCCCGGCGATCCTGCTGGTTTCGGTCGCCCGGCCGGTGCTGAGGGGCAGGCCGCTCCGCCCGGCGTCGAGGGGCTGAGCCTCATTTAGACCGATGGCGGGCTTCTCCTCCGCCGGCGGAGGGGGCGGGGGCGGGGGCTCCAGATTGCGCCACAGGGTCAGGGTCGTCGTCCGCCCGTTCGAATAGTTGGTTCCGCGCACCCGGCCCACCGGCGCCGCCTCCACCTTCAGCGCCGTGATCGCCTCGCGGAAGGCGGCGTCCTCGCGCGATTCGACAAGCGCCGGCCGGCCCTCGGCCAGGGCCTCGGCGGCCCCCGCGCCGCTGGTCAGCTCCGTCGTGGTGCCCAAAGCGAACACCAGGCTCGGCTCGGCATAGCCCGCCGTCGCGACCGGCCCCAGCGCCACCCCGTCGCGCGGATCGAGCCCGGTGGCCGCCAGCAGGGCCGCGGCCCGCTTCGACACCCACAGGGGCTGCAGACTGGGCGCGACCGCCCCGGCCAGCACCCCGTGCGCTCCGATCCCGAACAGGCCGGCGGCGAGAAGGCCCGCGAGCGGCGCCCTGCGCCACAGGCCGAGCCCCGCCGCGGCCACGGCCAGGGCCGCGAGGACGGCGGCTGCGACTCCCCAGGGCAGGCCGGTTCCGCCGTAGACCAGCGGCGCCGCGATGGCGAGGGCGGCGACAAGGAGGCCGCCGATCAAGGCCAGGCCCGCGCCCGCCCAGCTGGTCCAACGCCCGCCCTCCCGTCCCTTCTCCATCTGGATCAGCCCGTAGGCGGCCAGCCAGGCGACCGCCCCATAGAGGGGCAGGGTGTAGTGGGGCAGCTTGGTCGGCAGGGCCTCGAACACGATCCAGGACGGGATCAGCCAGCACAGGGCGAAACGGACGCCCGGATCCTTCCGTCCCCGCCAGGCCGCCACCGCCGCCAGGGGCAGGAGAAAGGCGAAGGGGAAGCTGAGGATCGGCAACAGGAGGGCGTGCAGCCCCGGAAGCGCGCCGTGGCTCTCGTGCGCCCCGGCCAGTTTGGGCGCCAGATCGCCGCCCACCGCCTTGCCCCAGAAACCGCCGTCGGTGGCGACGGTGATGGCCATGGCCCAGGGGCCGACAATGGCGGCCACCAGAACCAGGCCCCAGGTCCAGGACAGCCGCCGCACCCATCGCGCCTCGCGATCGGCCGCCCACAGCGCCAGCACCGCCAAGAGGACCACCATCGGCCCGACCGGCCCCTTGACCAGGATGGAAAGGCCCATTCCGAACCAGAACAGCGGCTTGGCGCTCCTTCCAGCGACGATCCCGCCGCGCGCCTCCGTATAGAGCCGGGCCAGCGCCGCCATCGCCAGGGTGAGGGCGAAACAGAGGGTCGCGTCGGTCTTGGCGATGAAGGCTTCGGTGGAGAGGATGAAGCTCCCGCCCAGGAACAGGCCCGCCGCCAGGGCTCCGGCCGGGCTGAGAAAGGCGGCCGCCCCCCAGGCGCAGGCCGCGGCGGCCGCCGCGGCGGCCAGGAGCGACGGCAGACGATAGGCGCGGATGTCGCGCCGCTCGACCGAGGAGACCAGATCGACCGCGGCGGCCTGCAGCCAATGGATGCCGACCGGCTTCTTGTCGCGCGGGACGTCCTGGAAGCGGATGTTCACAGCGTCGCCGGTCTCGAGCATCTGGGCGGTGGCCTGGGCGAACCGGGCCTCGTCGCGGTCCAGCGTCGGCAGGAACAGAAGGCCGGGCAGTCCGGCCAGCAGCGCGAACAAGGCCGCGATGGCCGGACCGCGCCAGCCGCGCGTCAGCCGGTCCGCCAGGACTATGGTTCGCTCCGCCTGCATCGCCCTTGGCTTAGCACGCGCCCTCCCGCCGCGCGAAGAAACCCGCTACAGAGCCGCAAATGTCAGAGCTTCAGGTCTCCATTGTAGTCCCGGTGTTCGACGAGTCGGGGGCCGCCCCCGCGCTCGCCGAGGAGATCGCGCTCGCCTTCGGCGGTACGCCGCACGAGATCATCTTCGTCGACGACGCCAGCAGGGACGACACCGCGCAGCGGCTCATCGCGCTGAAGACCCGGCTGCCCCAGCTGCGGGTGCTGCGCCATTCCAACAATGCGGGCCAGAGCCGCGCCGTCCGCACCGGCATTCTCGCCGCCCGCGCCCCGATCGTCGTCACCCTTGATGGCGACGGCCAGAACGATCCGGCCGACGGACCACGGCTCGCCGCCCGTCTGGCCGCGGGCCCGCCCGAACTGGGGCTCGTCGGCGGCCGCCGCGCCAAGCGCCAGGACAGCGCCGCCAAGAAGATCGCCTCGCGCCTGGGCAACGCCGTCCGCAAGAGACTGCTCAACGACCAGGCCGACGACACCGGCTGCGGGCTGAAGGCCATGCGTCGCGAGGCCTTCCTGCGGCTTCCCTATTTCGACCACATCCACCGCTACCTGCCGGCGCTGATGCTGCGCGAAGGCTATACGGTCGCCTTCGAGGACGTCGGCCACCGGGCCCGGACCACCGGCGCCTCCAAATACACCAACCTCGGACGGCTCTGGGCCTCGGCCTGGGATCTGATGGGCGTGATCTGGCTGGGCCGCCGGGCCCGTGTCCCCGGCGCCACGCTGGAACCCTGATTCGACGCCCGTCGTAAAAATATCGCAGCGCGGTGGAACCATGGCCTAGCGACCCCGTTGAGGGTTCGTCGAAGGCAGGGGAGGCTGAGGGGAATAGGCGCGTTTATGGATTTCGCACACTGGCGTGAGCCGGGCGCGGACAGCCCTGAATTCGCCGTGTGGCGCTTTCGCGACAACACCCATCACGGGCGTTGCTTGCGCCAGAGCAAAGTCTCCCGGCTTTTTTTCTCGCCTGATTGTTGAACGGACTGGTCCCGAGAGCCGGACCCATCGACAATTGCGGCTTGGCTGGTTAGCTTGTCCGCACGGCGATTATGACTTCGGGGCGATAATTCGGCGGTGTTGCCTGCGTGACACTGTCGCACCCCGAACGGCCTGTTATAGATTTTCGCTAGATCGGGGGCTTCTCGATCACCGAACTGAGAAGAGGGTTTCGCAATATGAAGATTAAACTCCTGGCAGGGGTGGCTTTGGTCGCGATGGCAGTGACCACCGGCGCCAACGCTGCTCCGGTGATCGAAGGCTGGTACGGCGCGCTCGATATCGGCCGCCACCAGGCCAACGATTGGAACGGCACCTCGGCGGCCAACGCCCCCGACGGCACGCCTTACAAATATTCGTTCGGCACCGACGACGACTGGGCAGGCTTCGCCCGTCTCGGCTACCGCGTCGCGCCGCATTGGCGCGTTGATCTCGAAGGCGGCTACCGCAAGGGCGACCTCGAGAACGTGGTCGGCTCGAGCACCCGCGGCCCGTCCTCGCGCCTCTGCGCTCCGGGCGTTGTTCGCTCCGGCGCCGCCGCCTTCTGCGGTTCGCCCGCCGGCAAGCTCGATTCCTACACTCTGATGGGCAATGTCATCTTCGACATGGCGCCCGCCAGCCGCGTCAATCCCTTCATCGGCGCCGGCGTCGGCGTCAACCGCACCTCGATGGAAGCGCTGGGCCAGTTCGCCACGGTTCCGCTGCCCGTCACGGCCGCGAACCCGGCTTACCAGAACCTGTCGATCGCCGATAAGGACACCGCTCTGGCCGTCCAAGGCATCGCGGGCCTCGAGTTCCGCGCTACCGACACGGTTTCGCTGGACCTGACCTACCGCTACCTGACCGGTTCGCGTCAGACCTTCAACTCGGTCGGCACCGCCGCTCTTCAGCCGGGCGCCTTCCGCGGCCGTTATCAAGACCAGTCGCTGACCCTGGGCGTCCGCGTCGCCTTCGGTAAGCCGCCGGCTCCGCCCCCGCCGCCGGCTCCGCCCCCGCCGCCTCCCCCGCCGCCGCCGCCTCCCCCGCCGCCTCCCCCGCCTCCCCCGCCCCCGCCGGCGCCGGAAGCTCGGGAATTCATCGTCTACTTCCCGTTCGATCAGTCGATCCTGACCACGGACGCCCAGGCCGTCATCCAACAAGCGGCTCAGTACGCTTCGTCGGGCGCCGCGACCCAGGTCGTCGTCATCGGTCACGCCGACACCTCGGGCTCGCTGAACTACAACGTTCGCCTGTCCGAGCGCCGTGCGAAGGTTGTCGCCGACGCCCTGGTGGGCCTGGGCGTGAACCAAGGCGTGCTGCAAGTTGACTGGAAGGGCGAAACCGCCCCGGCCGTCGCCACTGGCGATGGCGTGAAGGAGCCGCTGAACCGTCGTTCGACGATCAGCATCAACTTCGCCGGTCAGCAAGGCGCGGCCGCGGTCGTCTCCTCGACCCCGGTTCCGAATAACTAAGACCGAAGATCGGGAGCTCGGCTCAGGCCGGGCTCCCAGCTTTGGAAGATCTGAGGGCCCGGCGCCAGCCGGGCCCTTTTTCTATGCGCGCGGCGCGCGCCCTGCGCCCCTCGAGACGGCGGTTCGCCCCGCCTCAGGATGACGGGCGGTTTTGCACTCTAATTCGTCATGCTGAGGAGCGCCCGCAAAGGGCGCGTCTCGAAGCCCGCACACCGCGTCAGCGGGGCTCCAACGCCGGCGGCGGAAAAGGCCGCCCGGTGCGCGGGTTGCGCGGGCGGGGGGCGAAGCCCAGGCCGTCGAACAGGGTCACGGTCAGGGCCCGCTTGGAGTCGAGCGGCAGGCGCCGCCGCTCCAGCCGCTCGTGACGGGTGAAATCGGCGGCCACCTCGGCCGGATAGCTGACCGCCGCGACCAGCACACGCGCCCCGTCGCCGGCCCGCAATGGAGCGGTCGCCTCGGCCTCGTTGCGGGCCCGCACCTCGCGCACCCACATTCTGAGCGGCGGCGCGCCGGGGCGGGCGAAATCGTCACGCCCGTAATAGGCCAGGGCGTTGAACAGGAAGCGGTCATCGGCGGCGACGGCGTCCGGCCGGACCCCGCTCCGCGAGCGCGCCAGCACGGCGGCGGTCGCCTCCGACCAGCCCCGCGCCCGTTTGACGCTGTTGCCCAGCCCGGCCCGGTCGGCGAGCGACGGCCGGGCGAACATCGCCAGGAAGACCAGGGCCAAGAGCCCCTGAAACACCACCGTGGCCGCGAGCGCCTTGTCGGCCCGCCGGCGCACCAGCCAGGCCGCCGCCAGGATCGAGCCGGCGGCGTAGGCCGCCGCGGCCCAGTTGGCGTTGGCGCGGGCGATGGCCGCCTCGGCCAGGGCGACCGCGAGGGCCGGGACCGCCAGACAGAGGAGCATCAGATCGGCCTCTCGCAGGCCTTGGGCCCCCGCATCGTCAGTCTTGCGGCGCAACAGGGCGACCCCGCCGATCAGCAGCACGGCGAAGGGGACCGGCCCGAACACACCGAACTGCGACAGCAGGAAGCCCGGCGCCTGACGGGGGTCCAGCAGCGAGCGCGCCGGCGCCGCCGCCTCGGCCGAGCCCCAGTCGGCGGCGTCGGCGGTGTGGGCCAGGGTCGAGAGGCCGTGCGTGAGGTTCCAGCCTAGGTTGGGCGACAGCAACAGCAGGAAGAGGCCCGCGGCCAGCAGGGCCGAGAGCGGGTCCCAGCGCCGCCGCGCCGAAGCGCTGACGGCGGCGTGGAGCAGCACGCCCAGCCCGACATAGACGGCGGCGTATTTGGCCAGCATAGCCAGCCCTAGGGCGGCGCCGAGGCAGGCCGCCGCCCGCCGCCGTGTCCGGGCCTCCGGCGCGGTCATCAGGGCCGCATAGGCCCAAACCGCCAGGGCCAGGAAGGCCATCAGCGGCGCGTCGGTCGCGATCACCGCCGAGGACAGCTGCACGCCCGGCATCAGGCTGTAGATGACCGCGGTCACGAGCCCGATCCAGCCCGGCCCGTAGAGTCGGACCGCGGCCCTCGCCAGGGCCAGGGCGGCGACGGCGTGAAAGACCGGGGCCGATAGCCGCACCCAGGCCTCGTCCTGGCCGCCGATGGCGCTGGTGATGCGTATCGCCCAGGCGATCAGCGGTGGCTTGGAGAAGTAGCCGAGCCCCAGCCGGCGCGACCAGACCCAGTACTGGGCCTCGTCCGGATAGAGCTCCAAAGGGCTGACGAAGAGCGCCGCGACGCGCAGGGCGAGGAGGCAGAAAACCAAGACCAGGCATAGGGTCCAGGGATCGGAGCAGGACGAGGCCCACGCGCCGGCGCCGACCCCCGAAGGGGCCCGCGAAGCGGTCGCGCGTCCAGCCTTGACCATTCCCTCTCCTCAGTGTTCGGCGGCCCAACGCCCACCGTTGAGGCGCCACGCCGTGTTTTTGCGCACCGTTGCCGATGTGCCACGCCCATGTGCCCGCGCAATTACAAAGGTGTCATGAAAGCTTGCGAGAGAGCTTGGAAGCCGCTTCAAGAACATATTGAGGCAGGTTTTGGGCGAAAGTCCGGCCCTCCGCAGGGGATGGTAAGGGGATCATCGATGTCTATGAAAAAATTCGGTTGGCTTGCGTCAACCTCGCTGGCCGGTAGCGCGGGCCTTTCCGTCGGTCTGACCCGGCTCGGCGCCGGCGCCGCGCTGGCTGCTCTGGCCCTGGCCTCCGCGCCCGCCGCCTACGCCCAGGAAACCACCTCCGCCATCCAGGGCGCCGTGGTCTCGGGCGGCATTCCGGCGGCCAATGTCGCCGTCACCATCCTGCACACGCCCTCGGGAACCCGCCAGCAGCTGTCGACCAACAACGAAGGCCGGTTCGACGCCCGCGGCCTGCGCGTCGGCGGACCCTACACCATCACCGTCGGGTCCAAGTCGTACAACGACATCTATATCGACCTCGGCAAGACCTTCGCCTTCAACGCCGATCTCGCCGCCGCCGACGAGATCTCGGCCGTCGAGGTTGTCTCCACCGCCACCCGCTCCAGCGACCAGGGCCCGCGCACGGTCCTGAACCGCGACGCCATCCAGTCGGTGGTCTCGGTCAACCGCGACATCCGCGACCTGGCCCGCCGCGACATCCTCGTTTCGCAAGACCTTCGCGCCCGGGGCGGCGCTAACGAGGGCGGCATCTCGATCGCGGGCTCCAACCCCCGCTTCAACCGCATCACCGTCGACGGCGTCTCGGCCAACGACACCTACGGCCTGGCCCAGGGCGGCCTGACCACCTCGCGCGGCCCGGTCACCCTGGACGCGGTCGAGCAGTTCGTGATCTCGGCCGTGCCGACCGACGTGGAGAACGGCGACTTCACCGGCGGCGCCATGAACCTGGTGCTGCGCTCGGGCCAGAACGACTTCCACGGCACGGCCTTCATCAACTACCTAAACGACGGCCTGGTCGGCACCAGAATCGGCAACCTCAACACCCGTGTGAAGGTGCCGATCAGCCAGACCAATTGGGGCGGCTTCCTGTCGGGCCCGCTGTGGAAGGACAAGCTGTTCTTCGCGGCCTCCTACGAGACCTACAAGACCTCCGACGCCACCGGCTTCGGCCCCACCGGCGCGGGCTTCCCCAACGCGGTTCTCAACCTGCCCCAGGCCGGGTTCGACAATGTGGTGAACATCTACAACACCGGCTACGCGTCCAAGTTCAACATCGGCAACGTCGCCTCGACCCAGCCGGTCACCGACAAGAAGTATTCGGCCAAGATCGACTGGAACATCATGGACGGCCAGCGGGCCTCCTTCACCTACCGCTACGCTGCCTCGAGCGCGGTCCAGCGCACCGACGCGGGCGTCACCACCCTGACCCCGACCTCGCACTGGTACACCCAGTCCAACAAGGACGAGGCCTACACCTTCGAGCTGAACTCGCGCTGGACCGACAAGCTCGTCACCAACTTCCGGGCCACCAAGCGTTCCTACGTCAACGGCCAGAACCCGCCGTCCGGCCAAAACTACTCGGATGTTGCGGTCTGCACCGCGCCCAGCGCCGACGCCAACCTGGTCGCCTGCGGGGCCGGCTTCAGCCAGGTCCGCTTCGGGCCCGACAGCTTCCGCCACGCCAACGTCCTGTCGTCCAAGGAGCTGCGGTTCAACTTCCAGGCCGAATACACCCTGGGCAGCAACCTTTTGAAGGTCGGCATGCAGGCCCGCCAAGCCAAGCCCTACAACCTCTTCCTGCCGCAGTCGCGCGGTGTCTACTACTTCGACAGCATCGCCGACTTCCAGGCCGGCCGCGCCTCGCGCCTGCAGTACGCCAACGCCGTCACCGGCAACCCGATCGACGCGGCCTTCGCCACCAACTACTGGACCTATTCCTTCTTCTTCCAGGACGCCCTGAACATCACCGACAATCTGAAGGTGACGGCCGGCTTCCGCTACGACTGGTACTCCTACCCCGACAAGCCGATCTTCAACCCCAACTTCACGGCGCGGAACGGCTTCACCAACCAGGGCAATATCGACGGCAAGTCCGTCGTCCAGCCGCGGGTCTCGGCCGAGTGGCGGGCGACCAGCCACCTGAAGATCAACGGCGGCTTTGGCCTGTTCGCCGGCGGCACCCCCGACGTCATAACCGGCGTGCCCTTCTCCAACACAGGCTACGCCACCACCAATATCGACATCCAGCGCACCGCCACCGGCTTCACCGAGACCACGGGCGCGGGTGGGTTCACCCCGGCCATCGGCTCGCTGGCGCTCGACAACCTGAACCGCGACCCGACCTTCGGCTACACGGTCCCGGCCAATGTTCAGGCCCTGCAGCGCGGCACCCTGACCGGCACGCCTCTAATCCCGCCAGCGGCCGAGACCATCGCCATGTCCCCGACGTTCAAGATGCCGGGCCAGTGGAAGGCCTTCTTGTCGGCCAAGTGGGACTTCAAGGGCTGGGACGTCGGCCTGGACGGGGTCGCCTCCAAGGCCTCCAACGAGATCGCCTATACCGACACCAAGGCCCAATATCTGATCATCAACGGCCAGACCCAGGTGACCCCCGACGGCCGCATCCGCTACGACGGCCTGCCCAACGGCACCACGCCCGGCAAGACCTCGAACAACGCCGGTTCGAACCGCGACCTCATCATCACCAACGTCAAGAACGGCGGCCGTAACTGGGTGGTGGGCGTCAGCGCGTCAAAGTCCTGGGACTTCGGCGGCGACTTCGCCATCGGCTACTCGCGCAGCCACGCCACCGACACCGGTCCGGGCCTGCGTTTCGGCACCACGGCCGGCTCGCTCTACGCCAGCGTGCCGCGTCTCGGCGACGTGAACGCCCCGGCCTATGTTGATCGCTCGGTCGATGAGATCAAGAACCGGTGGAAGATGCAACTTGGCTATCGCCACGAGTTCTTCGGCGACAACGAGACCCGCCTGACCCTGTTCGGCGAGCGTCAATCGGGCCGTCCGTTCGGCTTCATCATGTCGGACTCGGCCTCGGGCCGCAGCCCGGTGTTCGGGGTCAACCAGACCGCCTGGCAGCTGTATGTGCCCGACTTCGCCAATGCGAGCGGCCTGAACGCGGGCCTGGTCACCTTCGCCACCCAGGCCGACTTCGACCTGTTCAAGGCCTATACCGCCCGGTTCAACCTCAAGCAGGGCCAGATCCAGCGGAAGTACCAAAACACCAACCCGTCGATCAACCGGCTGGACTTCCAGATCAGTCAGCAGTTCCCGACCATCATAAAGGGTCACAAGATCCGCGTGGTGGCCGATATGCGCAACCTGCTGAACTTCATCGACAACGACTGGGGCGTGGCCAAGGAATACTCGGACGTCACCAGCCTGGCCCGGGTCCAGTGCGCCGACGCCTCGGGGGCCGCGGTCGCGGCCAACAGCGCCGTCTGCGCCCGCTACCGCTACTCGCTGGTGCCGGTCACCGTGCCCTACCAGGTCAACAACGGCCTCTCGCTCTGGTACGCCCAGATCAGCTTCCGCTACGAGTTCTAAGCCGCGGACGTTTGAGCCAATATGCGCCCGTCCCGGGAGACCGGGGCGGGCGTTCTCTTTTGCGCGAGGCTCCACGATGAAGGCCTGTCTTCCCCTGCTCGCGGCCTGCGCCGTCCTGACCTCCGCCACCCAGGCGCTGGCCTGGGGCGATCAGGGCCACCGGATGGTGGCTGTGCTGGGGGCCGAGGCGCTGGGACCCGAGCTGCCCGCCTTCCTCAAGACCAGGACGAGCCTCTTCCAGCTCGGCGAACTGGCCCGCGAGCCTGACCGCTCGCAGGGGGCGGGCCAGCCGCACGACCACGACCTCGACCCCGGCCACTTCCTCGACCTCGACGACGAGGGTAGGGCGCTCGGCGGCCCGCCGCTCGCGGCCATGCCCAAGGACCTCGAGGCCTACGGGCTCGAACTCGCCAAGGTCGGGACCACCCCGTACAAGGCCGGCTTCATCTATTACAACCTCGTCGACGGCTGGCAGCAGCTGGTCATCGACTTCGCCTATTGGCGGGTGGAGACGGCGGCGCTGAAGAGCAGCCGGAGTCGCGCCGACCGGGCCTGGCTCAAGGCCGACCGCGGGCTGCGCGAAGCCATCATCCTGCGCGACCTCGGCTACTGGGCCCATTTCGTCGGCGACGGCAGCCAGCCGCTGCACATGACCGTCCACTACAATGGCTGGGGCCGTTTCCCCAATCCCAAGGGCTACACCACCGAGCGCATCCACGACGGGGTCGAGGGCCCCTTCGTCAACCAATACGTCCCGCCGCAAATGGTCCGCGCGCGGATGTACGCGCCCGAGACCTGCGCGCCCCCGATCGAGGCCTGCGTCACCCGCCACCTCCAGCAGACCGGCGCGAAGATGGAGCCGCTCTACGCCCTCTGGGGCGAGGGTGGGTTCAAGGACGGCGATCCGCGCGGCCGGGACTTCCTGGCCCAGGCCCTGGGCGAGGGCGCCTCGCGGTTGCGCGACTATGTCGCCGCCGCCTGGGCCGCCAGCGCCGACGCCGAGGTCTCCGAGGCCCACCACATCAAGGTCCGCGACGCCGAGGCCGGCCTCCCCGTCACGATCGAGCAACTGAAGGCGGAGAAATAGGGCTTATCAAACGCTCCGAGCGTCCCCGCGGAGGCGGGGACCCAGGCTTTTGGGCCTCTGCACCGCGTTTCAAAAGGCCTGGACCCCCGCCTTCGCGGGGATGCTCGGCTTTGGGAAGCAAGAAATAGGGCTCCCCTTTCCGGTCCCACGGTCTTAATAGCCTCGCCATGAGCTTCCTCGTTCCCGCCGAATGGGCGCCTCACCGCGCCATCTGGGTCGGTTTCCCGAGCCACGAAGAATTGTGGCAGGAGGATCTCGCCCCCGCCCAGGCCGAGACCGCCGCCCTGGCCCGCGCCCTGGCCGATCCGGGCGGCGAGCGGGTGCGCCTGCTGGTCATGGGCGACGCCGCCGCGGCGCGGGCCAAGAGCCTGCTGGAGGGCTCCCGGGTCGAGATCGTGCGCGGCCTGTTCGGCGACATCTGGCTGCGCGATACGGGCCCCATCTTCGCCAAACGCGGCGTGGAGACTGTGGCCTGCGCCTTCACCTTCAACGGCTGGGGCGGGAAATATAACTTGGAGCACGATGATGCGGTGGCCGAGCAGCTGGCCGCCGCCTCGGGCAACCGCCGCCTGATCAACGACTTCGTGCTGGAGGGCGGGGCGCTCGACCACGACGGCTTCGGCACCGCCCTGACCACCCGCCAGTGCCTGCTCAATCCCAACCGCAACCGGGGCTGGAAGCAGGCCGAGGTCGAACAGGCGCTGGGCGACTCGCTCGGCGTAAAGACGACCATCTGGCTCGGCGACGGTCTGCTGAACGACCACACCGACGGCCATGTCGACAACCTGGCCCGTTTCGTCGCGCCGGGCGTCGTGGCCTGCCCGATCAGTTTCGGCCGCAACGATCCCAACTCGACCGTCTTTGACGAGACCGCCAAGCTCTTGGGCGGCTCCAAGGACGCGCGCGGCATCCCGCTGCAGGTGATGCGCATCCCCTCCCCGGGCCTGATCCAGGGGCCGGACCACCGGGCCGTGCCGGCCTCGCACATGAACTTCCTCGTGGCCAATGAGGCGGTGATCGTGCCCCTCTACGGCGACGAGCGGATCTCGGGCATGGCGCTAGACGCGGTCCAGTCGCTCTTCCCCGAGCGCAGGGTGGTGGGCCTGTCCTCCACCGCCCTCCTGTCGGGCGGCGGCTCCTTCCACTGCATCACCCAGCAGGAGCCGGCCTGATGGCGCCCAACACTGCTCCAAGAAGCTTGAAGCTGGCGGTGCTGCAGACCGCCTACGGCGACGACATGGCCGCCAATATCAAGAAGACCGTCGAGATGGTGCGCGAGGCCGCCGCCCAAGGCGCGCAGGTCATCCTGCCGTCCGAGCTGTTCCAGGGGCCCTATTTCTGCGTCACCCAGGAGGAGCGCTGGTTCGCTTCCGCCCATCCCTGGAAAACGCACCCCTGCGTCCTGGCCATGGCCCCGGTGGCGGCGGAGCTCGGCGTCGCCATCCCGGTCTCCATCTATGAGCGCGACGGGCCGCACTACTACAACTCGCTGGTCATGCTCGACGCCGACGGAAGGCCGCTCGGCGTCTATCGCAAGAGCCACATCCCCGACGGCCCCGGCTATCAGGAGAAATATTACTTCCGGCCGGGCGACACCGGCTTCAAGGTCTGGGACACCCGCTTCGGCAAGGTCGGCACCGGCATCTGCTGGGACCAGTGGTACCCCGAGGCCGCGCGCGCCATGGCCCTGTCGGGGGCCGAGGTCCTCCTCTACCCCACCGCTATAGGCTCCGAGCCGCACGACTCATCGCTCGACACCCGCGACCCCTGGCGCCGGGTGATGCAGGGCCACGCGGTCGCCAATGTCATCCCCGTGGCCGCCGCCAACCGCATCGGGCTCGAGCCCGGCCCGCACGGGGGCCAGAACTTCTACGGCTCGTCCTTTATCTGCGATCACCGCGGCGATCTCGTCGCCTCTCTGGAGCGCGAGGAGGAAGGCGTGCTGACGGCCGAGTTCGACCTCGACTTCCTGCACACCCACCGCGCCGCCTGGGGCTTCTTCCGCGACCGCCGCACCGACCTCTACACCGCCACCGGCCTCGGGCAGGTGTTCGAGCGGTGATCCGCAATCCCTCGCCCCGTTGGGGAGAGGGAGGGGACCCGCAATAGCGGGGAGGGTGAGGGGACTAGTAGGGCCTGACCGCCAGGGCCTGCGCTTCGGCCGCGCATTGCGCCGCCGGCGGTCGGGGCCCGCTCCTCAGGGCCGCGTCCAGCTCGCGCCTAGCGCGGACGAAATCGGCCTGGAAGGCGGGATTGTTGTGCAGGGCAGCGACCGCGCTCGCCCCCACCAGCCGCCCGGCGTCGATGTCCGACGCATAGTGGACGCCGCAGACCACCCGGCTCTCGCCGATCTCCTGGCCGCGCTTCAGCACCGCGTCGGCGCGCGAGGGCGCCAACTCCGACAGGATCAGGGCCCAGGTCCAGCCGTTGGCCGAATGGCCCGAGGAATAGGAGCCCTGCTTGATCAACCAGTCCGCCTTGGCGACGCAGGTCGGGCCGTCCTCGATCAGGAAGGGGCGCTTGCGCAGATATTTCTCCTTGGCGCCGCGCCCCACCTCGTCGCTGTCGTCGGAGGCGCGGGCCAGAAGCCGCATCAGGACCGGCTGGGCGGCGATATCTAGCGAGACCCCGAGCGCGCAGTCGAACAGCTTGGGGGCGTTGGGGGTTTCAAGATCGGCGTCGCCCTGGGCGATCGTCCAGCGGGGCGAGCCCTCCAGCTTGCGGGTCGCCCGATAGACGGCCATGTCGGACTGTCCGCGCGGGCTGTCGAGCGACGGCGGCGGCGCGAGAAAATCCTCAGCACGCGGCGAGGGGCCCTGGCCGAAATAGCCCTTGGGGTGGTCCTCGAAGTCCTTCCAGAGCGGGATCAGTCCCGACTGGCCGCCCGCTGTGGCGCAGGCGGCCAGCAGGAGGGCGGCGGAAAGCCCGATGAAGAGGCGTCGCTTCATCGGGCCAACCTAAACAACATTGGCCGCTAGGCGAACAGCTTCTGCCAGCGGCGCTTCTCACGGCCCTTCCAGTGGCCGCGATGATAGGCGTCCGAGACGATCAGCGGCACGACCGTGGTCGCCTCGGCGAACACCATCTGCTCGTGGGTGGTCTGGACCTTGCCCCAGGAGGCCGCCTCCTTCAGCGTCGAGGAGGAGCAGGCCCCGTCGCGCACGTCGGCGACGGTGATCTGCACGGCGTAGCGGTGCATCTCGGCCTCGACCCCGAGGATTTCGGCGCAGACCACCGTGTCCTGGGCGAAGTTCTTGGGCACGCC
>CANJKM010000005.1 GCA_947474805.1 Caulobacterales bacterium
CCGCCAGCAGGCCAAGGCCATGGGGCTGGAGGTCGCGACCGAGCGGGCCGGATTTGGCGAGGGGTTCGACGGCCAGGTGTTCGACCGGATCGTCTTCTTCGAGGCCTTCCACCACGCGCTCGAGTTCGAAACCCTGCTGGCGCGGCTGCACGACCGGCTGGCGCCCGACGGGATCATCGTCTTCTGCGGCGAGCCGGTGGTCGGCCACCCGGTGCCGGCCGTGCCCTTCCCCTGGGGGCCGAGGCTCGACGCCCTGTCGATCTTCTGCATCCGCCGCTACGGCTGGATGGAGCTGGGCTTCACCCACGACTTCTTCGTCGAGGCCCTGCGCCGCCACGGCTGGCGGGCGCAGGCGCATATGTTCGAGGCGAGCGGCCGCGCCAATATCTATACTGCCCGCCGTGAGAGCGAACTGCCACCGCTCCCACCCGAGCCCGAGCCGCAACCCGCGCCCCCAGTCCCCGCGCCGGAGCGCTACAGCCTGTCCTACAAGCTGCGCTGGAAGCTCGGAAAGCTGCTCGGCCTGCCGATGCGCTAGGGCGCTAGTGCATGTGGCCGGCCATGGGGTCGGCCGCGGCGGGTTTCCTGACGATGGTCAGCTTGGGGGCCGGATGCTCGCCGGCCGGCTTTGCGTCGGAGGGGATTTCCACCCATCGCGCCTCGCCCTTAGCGCAGGTCTGAATGGAGGGCAGGTAGAGGGCGCCCTCGCGCTGGGGCAGCTGGATGCGGACGAAGAACTCCTCGAACATCGCCTCGTCCAGGCGACCGCGCCAGGTGATCGATTTGACCCGCTCGGTCATGGTCGCGCCGCCCTCGCCCTTGGCGGGCGTCGCCAGGCGTTCGCGCTCGATCGAGATGGTCCAGCCGGCCTTGACCTGCGGCTTAACGTTGGGGGTTTCGGCGGGGAACTCGACCCGCAGGGCGGTGGTGGGCGACCCCGCGCAGCCGTGGCCGACGCGGAAGGCGCCGACATAGTAGCCGCCCGGCGCGCCCTCGGGCTCGGACAGAACGACATGCGCCGAGGCGGCGCAGGGAAGAAGCAGGGCGAGGGCGGCGAGAGGAAGGCTTTTCATCTCGCCACTTTAGCAGATTCAGACGCCGGCGCCGCCGATCCGATCGCTTAGCTTGGTCAGGCGGGCGTTGATCAGCTCGCGGTCCCAGTCGCGCAGCTCGCCGCCCTTGCGGGCGATCCGCTCGGCCAGTTGGGCGCGGATCGAGCGCAGCTCGGCCATGGCCGAACGCTTCTGGGCGCTCGACATCGTGGCGCCGCCGATATGGGCCTCGATGCGGTCGGCGAAGGCCGCGACGTCGTAGAAGTCGCGCTTGGGCGTGCCGGCGTCGGCGGCGTGCGGCGGTTCTGCCCCGCCGTCGTAGCCCACGGCCTGGGCGCCCGCGCTTAGCGGGGCGCCGGCGATCAGTAGCAGCGCCGCGCCGGCGATTGCGATCTGTTTCATGCTCGAACTCCGTCCAGCGCCTTGTCGCGCCTGACGGTAACGCTTGAGCGCGCCGGTGGTTCAGGGCTTTATCCGGCGTAAGCGCGCCCGTGAATTTGGACTGTCGCGCGGGGCCTAAGCCGCGTTAGGCTCGGCTCATGAAGACGCCATCCCCGCTCCTGGCCGGGACCAGCCTGGCCCTCGCCCTCAGCTCTGCCTCAATCGCCGCCACCGCGCCCGCGCCGCCTCCGGCGTCGGGCTCGGTCCAGCGCCAGAACAACATAAAGGAGGCGCTCGCCACCCCGCTCGACGACGTCAACATCCGGCGGATCGAGATCCCCGAGGTGCTGAAGAAGGCGGTGGCGGCGCCCTACGATTTGAAGGGATTGACCAGCTGTTCGGCCGTGACCGCCGAGGTTCGCCGCATCGACGCGGCGCTGGGCCCCGATTTCGATATCCCGCCGGTGGAGGAGGAAAAGAGCAGGGCGCAGCAGGCCAAGTCCGGCGCCGCCACAGTCACCCGCGTCGGGGCGCAGATGCTGATGCCCTTGCGCGGCGTGGTGCGGCAGATTTCAGGCGCCAACGCCCACCAGCGCGAACTGACCGACGCCATCGAGGCCGGCAGCGCTCGTCGCGGCTTCCTCAAAGGCGTCGGCATGCGGATGAATTGCGCCGGTCCCGCCGCGCCCTATGGTTTCAGGCCCGCCCAGCCGGTTCGCGCGCCCGCGCCCCGGCGGCGCTGAATGCTCGTCCAGGACATCATCCGCAAGAAGCGCGACGGCGGGACCCTTTCGGCCGAGGAGATCGGGGTGGTCGTCGATGGCCTCGCCGACGGCGGCCTGCCGGCCGAGCAGGCCGCGGCCCTGGCCATGGCGGTCTTCTTCCGCGGGATGGAGTTTTCCGAGACCGGGGCCCTGACGCGGGCCATGGCGGCCTCAGGCGATATTCTCAAATGGGATCTGCCGGGTCCGGTGCTGGACAAGCATTCGACCGGAGGGGTGGGCGACAAGGTCAGCCTGATGCTCGCGCCGATGGTGGCGGCCTGCGGCGGCTATGTGCCGATGATCTCCGGGCGCGGTCTCGGCCACACCGGCGGCACGCTCGACAAGATGGAGGCCATTCCCGGCTACAACGCGCGGCCCGACGAGGCCCTGCTGCGCCGCGCGATCGGGGAGGCGGGCTGCGCCATCATCGGCCAGACCGCGCGGCTGGCGCCCGCGGACGGCCGGCTCTATGCGATCCGCGACGTCACCGCGACGGTCGAGTCCATTCCCCTGATCACCGCCTCGATCCTGTCGAAGAAGCTGGCCGCGGGGCTGGAGGCGCTGGTGATGGACGTAAAGACCGGCTCGGGCGCCTTCATGGCCAAGGAGGAGGACGCGGTCGCCCTGGCCAAGAGCCTGATCGGCACGGCCCAGCACGCGGGCCTTCGGGTGCACGCCCTGATCACCGATATGGACCAGCCGCTCGGCTGGAGCGCGGGCAATGCGGTGGAGACGCTGGAGGCCGCGGGCTATCTGACCGGGGTGACGCGCGAGCCGCGCCTGCACGCGGTCACCCTGGCGCTGGCCGGGGAGATGCTGGTGATGGGCGGGCTCGCCCCCGACGCCAAGGCGGGCGAGGCGATGGCCGAGGCTGCGCTGGACAGCGGCCGGGCGGCCGAGCGGTTCGGGCGGATGGTGGCGGCGCTCGGCGGGCCGAGGGACTTCATGGAGCATCCCACGGCCTATCTGGCGCGGGCGCGGTTCGTGCGGCCGGTGCTGCCCGCCCGGCCCGGGGTGCTGTCGGCGGTCGACTGCCGGGCGGTGGGTCTGGCGGTGGTCGGGCTCGGCGGCGGGCGGCGCAGGCTGGAGGACCAGGTCGATCCGGCGGTCGGCTTCACCGAGATCGCGGCGATCGGCGACAGCGTGGGGGCCGAGCGTCCCCTGGCCGTGGTGCACGCGGCCACGGCCGAAGCGGCCGACGCCGCCAGCGCGCAGCTGCGGGCGGCCTGCGCGATTTCCGATGCGGGAAAGGCGGGACCGCCCGTGCGGCGGAGGCTGACGCCGGCGGACGTCTAGCTAGCGCGGCGGCGGCAGGTTGCGTTCGCCGTGCCAGACGACGTCGTCCTCGTCGTCGTGCGGATCGCGGGTCTCCGGGTCGAAGCCGTGCGCGCGGGCGACGTCGGCGGTGCGGCGCGCCTCGGCGCCGTGGTCGCCGAACCAGGAGCGGACCTCGTCGCGGGTGCGGCTCCAGAAGCTGCGTTCCTCGGCCATGGCGCCGGGCGTCGAATGCAGCCGCTCAAAGCCGTAGGCGCTCTTCGCGCGGGTCTCGGGGCCGGATTCACTGGGGCGGAACGGCTTCCAGCCCTCGCCTTGCGTGGGTGGCGCGCCGTCGCGCTGGGTCTGTTCGTGGTCGCCTGCGCCGTAACGATTGGGTGCCGACATGAGCGCCTCCTGGGTTAGTCTCTTGCCAAGACAACCACCGGGACCTCCGCCGGTTCCTCGAAACCGACCCTAGTCTTGACGTTGTGATGAGCCCTGGTCGGCCCGCAGCCGGACCTCCAGCTTTTCGGCCCCGCCGCCGTAGCGGCTGCCGCGCACCGGAGCGGCGTCGAGATAGTCCAGCCCCACCGCCACCCGCAGATGCGCCTCGCCCGGGCAGATCTGGTTGGCGGCGTCGAACCCGACCCAGCCGAGGCCGTCGACATGGGCCTCGACCCAGGCGTGGGCGGCGTCCTCCAGCCGGGTCTCCTCGCGCGCCAGGTGGCCGGAGATGTAGCGGGCCGGAACCCCCATGCGCCGGGCCGAGGCGATGAAGATGTGGCTGAGGTCCTGGCAGACCCCGTGGCCGGCGTTGAAGGCCTGTGCCGCCGTGGTCTCCGACTTGGTCACGCCGGCCTCGAAGGCCACGGTCTTGCCGATGGCGTCCATCAGGTCGTGCATCCGGGTGAGGGTGTCGGCGCCGGCCTTGGCCGCGACCTCGTCGGCGAACTGGGCCAGGGCGGCGTCGGGCTGGGTCAGGGCGGTCTGGCGCAGGAAGACGCTGGTCGGGAACCGCTCGACCGTGCCGCGGACGACGCCGTTGCAGTCGAAGGTCTCCGCCTCGCCATGGACAGTCAGGATCAGGGAGCTGCCCGGGCGGTTGCAGTAGAGGGTGTGGGTGATGTTGCCGAGCGGGTCCTCGGCGCGCAGCAGCCTCGCGTCAGGCTCGACGTCCACGCGCCAGTGGGCGATGTGCTGACCGTCGTGGCTGCGCGGGGTCAGCTTCAGCCGCTGCAGCACCGAGCGCGGCGGCTGCTCATAGGTATAGACGGTCGCATAGGCGATGCGGAGGCGCATCTAGACCAGATACTGTTCGGCGATCGCCGAGCCCAGGGTCGCGTTGTCGCGCAGGAAGCCGGTGATGAACTCGTGCATGCCGTTCTGGAACAGGTCCTCGATCCGCGAGGATTCCAGCTTGGACAGGGTGTTGGAGGCCATCCTCTGGCTCGGGCCGCGCCGGCCGTAGAAGTCGGCCAACTGGTCCAGCCGCTCCATGATCTCGGCGTGGCAGCTGAACAGGGAGCGCGGCATCTGGCGGTTCAGGATCAGGAGGTCGGCGACCAGCCACGGCTTGACGCTGGTCCGATAGACCCAGTGGAAGGCCGTGAGGGCCGAGACCACGCGCAGGATGGTGGTCCACTGGAAATAGTCCAGCGTGCCGCCGACCGGCTCCCGCTCGGGCAGCAGGAGGTGGTATTTCACATCCAGGATGCGGGCGGTGTTGTCGGCCCGTTCGATGGCCATGCCGAGCCGCAGGAACCAGTAGCTGTCGTTGCGCAGCATGGTGCGGTAGCTGGCGCCATCGAACAGCAGGCTGATCCGCTTCACCCACTCCAGGAAGCGGGCCATGGATTCGCGGTCCATGTTGTCGCAATCGTAGCGCTGCAGCTCGTTCCAGGCCTCGTTGATCGCTTCCCACATCTCCAGCGTCAGGGCGGTGCGGACGGCGCGGGCGTTGGCGCGCGCGGCGTTCAGGCAGCTCCAGATCGAGGAGGGGTTGTTGCGGCCGAAAACCAGGAAGTCGCAGACGGTGCGTTCGTCGGCGTGGTCGTGGGTCTGGTAGAAGGCGACCCGGGCGGAGGCCGAGGCCAGGGCGCTCTCCCACTCGCTCTCGTCGCCGCCGTAGCTGGAGGGGAGGGAGCCCATGCGAAGGCTGGCGTCGATGATCCTAGCCAGGAAATCGGCCCGCTCGATGTAGCGGGCGCACCAGTACAGGCTGTCGGCGGTGCGGGCGAGCATCAGTCTTCCAACACCCAGGTGTCCTTGGTGCCGCCGCCCTGGCTGGAGTTGACCACGAGCGAGCCTTCCTTGATCGCCACGCGGGTCAGACCGCCCGGGGTGATGCGGATGCCGTCGGCGCCGCAGAGAACGAAGGGGCGAAGGTCGATGTGCCGGGGCGCAACGCCCTCGCCGACGAAGGTGGGCGAGGTGGAGAGGGCCAGGGTCGGCTGGGCGATGAAGTTGTCGGGCTGGGCCCTCAGCTTGGCGCGGAAGAGATCGAGCTCAGCCTTGGAGGCCTTGGGTCCGACCAGCATTCCGTATCCCCCCGAACCGTTGACCTCCTTGACCACCAGATCGGCCAGGTTGTCGAGGACGTACTTGAGGCTATCTTCCTCGCGGCAGCGCCAGGTCGGGACGTTCTTCAGGATCGGCTCGTCGCCGGTGAAGAAGCGGATGATCTCGGGCATGTAGGTGTAGACGGCCTTGTCGTCGGCGACGCCCGTGCCGGGCGCATTGACCAGGGTGACGTTGCCGGCGGCGTAGGCGCCCATGATGCCGGGCACGCCGACGACCGAATCCGGGCGGAAGGCGAGGGGGTCGAGGAAGTCGTCGTCGATCCGGCGATAGACCACATCGACCCGCTGGGGCCCGACGGTGGTGCGCATGAAGACGATGTCGTCCTCGACGAACAGGTCGGAGCCCTCGACCAGTTCGACGCCGAGTTTGTCGGCCAGGAAGCTGTGCTCGTAATAGGCCGAATTGAACTGGCCGGGCGTGAGCAGGACGATGGTCGGATCGCGCGAGGCGGTGTCGGGCGCCACTGAGCGCAGGGTGGCGAGCAGGCTGTCGGCGTAGGTCTCGACCGGCGCGACCCGGTGCTGGACGAACAGCTCGGGGAAGAGGCGCATCATCGCCTCCCTGTCCTCCAGCATGTAGCTGACGCCGGACGGGGTGCGGCAGTTGTCCTCCAGGACGTAGAAGCCGTCCTCGCCGGTGCGGACCAGATCGATCCCCGCCAGATGGACATGAATCCCATGCGGCGGCTTCAGGCCGGCCATCAAGAGCTGATAGTTGGGGTGGGCGTTGACCAGGGCGTCGGGGATCACCCCGGCGCGGATGCATTCCTGCGGTCCGTAGATGTCGGCCAGGAAGGCGTTCAGGGCCGAGACCCGCTGGGCCAGGCCCCGCTCGAGGCCGGTCCATTCGGCGCGGGTCAGGATGCGCGGGATGATGTCGAAGGGGATCAGGCGCTCGGTCGCGTCCGCCTCGCCGTAAACGTTGAAAGTGATGCCGATGCGGCGGAAGAACAGCTCGGCCTGACGCCGGCGTGTCTCCATCAGGGCCGGCGGCGAGCGCTCCAACCAGGCTTGTAGGGCTGCATAGGCGGGGCGGACCTCGCCGGCGCCATGCATTTCATCAAACGCGACCATCGCGTCCAACTAGGCTGCGCGCCGGTCGCGCCGGCTCCCGGACAAAGAGGATATGCCGGGCTTCGAGGCCCGAGTGACGCCATTTTGCACAATTTCCCCCATGAGTTGCCTAATTCTCCGGCGCCGACTTCGTTCCGGAAATCATACCTCCGGCGATTTTTTCGGTTATCTTTCGGTGTCTTGAGCCTTTAGTTTCCCGCCGAGACGGTCAATTCGCGCCAAGCAAAAATCAGTTCCCGTAGAGAAACTTTTCCGTGCAGCCGCCAACCTATGAGCCCTGGAGCCCCGAGCGGGCGGTGGAGATTATTGCGCTTCACGCTGATCGCGAAGGCGCGCTCCTTCCCATTCTGCACGCGCTTCAGCATGCTTTCGGCCATGTGCCGGACGCCGCCGTCCCCCTGCTGGCGGGCGCCCTGAACCTGTCCCGCGCCGATGTGCACGGGGTGGTCAGTTTCTATCACGACTATCGCCGCGCGCCCGCCTCCGGGAAAGTGCTTAAGCTTTGCCAAGCCGAGGCCTGCCAGGCCCGCGGCGTCGGCCAGGTGACCAAGGAGGTCGAGGCGGCGCTGGGCTCCAAGATCGGCGGTCCCTCGGCGGATGGCCGGGTGACGTTCGAGGCCGTCTATTGCCTGGGCCTGTGCGCCTCGGGTCCCGCGGCCATGCTGGACGGGCGCCTGATCGGCCGGATTAGCCCCGATCGCGTCGCCGAACTTGTGCGTGAGGCGCGGGCATGAAGGTTTTCGTTCCCCGCGACGCGGCCGCCATCGCGGTCGGCGCTGACGAGGTGGCCGCCGCCCTCGTGCGCGAGGCCCAGAAGGCCGGCGTCGAGATCAGGCTGGTCCGCAACGGCTCACGCGGCATGTTCGAGCTGGAGCCCCTGGTCGAGGTCGAGACCCCGGAGGGCCGCGTCGGCTACGCCCGGCTCGCGGCGTCCGACATCCCCGCCCTGGTCGCCGCCGGCATGTTGGACGGCAAGCCGCACGAGACCTGCGTCGGGGTGGTGGAGGACCTGCCCTTCCTGAAGGCCCAGACCCGCCTGACCTTCGCCCGCTGCGGGATCACCGACCCGATCGATCTTGAGGACTACGCCGAGCACGACGGCTACAAGGGTCTGGCCGCCGCCCTGGCGCTCGGTCCCGCCGGGATCGTCGACGCCGTCACCAAGTCCGGCCTGCGCGGCCGGGGCGGCGCTGGCTTCCCGACCGGCATCAAGTGGAAGACGGTCGCCGACGCCAAGGCCGACCGCAAGTTCATCGTCTGCAACGCCGACGAGGGCGACAGCGGCACCTTCGCCGACCGGATGGTCATGGAGGGCGACCCCTTCATGCTGATCGAGGGCATGACCATCGCCGGCATCGCGGTGGGGGCGACCAAGGGCTACATCTACTGCCGCTCCGAATATCCCCATTCGATCGTCGCGCTGAACAAGGCGATCGCCTCGGCCAAGCGGGCCGGGCTTCTGGGCGACAACATTCTCGACACCCCGTTCAGCTTCGATCTGGAAGTGCGCGAGGGCGCCGGCGCCTATGTGTGCGGCGAGGAGACGGCGCTGCTCGATTCCATTGAGGGCAAGCGCGGTGTGGTCCGCGCCAAGCCGCCGCTGCCGGCCCACGTCGGCCTATTCGGCAAGCCGACCGTGATCAACAACGTGCTCTCGCTCGCGGCTATTCCCTTCATCATGGACAAGGGGTCGCAAGCCTACGCCGACTACGGCATGGGCCGGTCGCGCGGGACCATGCCGATCCAGCTGGCGGGCAATATCAAGAACGGCGGCCTGTTCGAGGTCGCGTTCGGCGTGACGCTGGGCGAGCTGGTCAACGAGATCGGCGGCGGCACGCTGTCGGGCCGGCCGGTGCGCGCGGTCCAGGTCGGCGGCCCGCTTGGGGCCTATTTCCCGCCGAGCCTGTTCGACACCCCCTTCGACTACGAGGCCTTCGCGGCCAAGGACGGGTTGATCGGCCACGGCGGGGTGGTGGTGTTCGACGACACGGTCGACATGCTGGGCATGGCTCGGTTCGCCATGGAGTTCTGCGCCATCGAGAGCTGCGGCAAGTGCACGCCCTGCCGGATCGGCTCGACCCGCGGCGTGGAAACAATCGATAAACTGAGGGCCGGAGAAGCGCCGCAATTGCAGCGCGAAATCCTCGCCGACCTCTGCGACACCATGAAGTTCGGATCCCTCTGCGCGCTTGGCGGCTTCACCCCGTATCCGGTGATGAGCGCCATGACTCATTTCCCGGAAGACTTCGCCGCGGCCGAGCGCACGCTCGCGCCGGCGGAATAGGACGGACGCCATGCCTCTGATCAAGGAAACCGACTACGGCACGCCGAAGTCGAAACAGACCGAGGAAGTCACCCTCACCATTGACGGGATGGAGGTCACGGTCGCGGCCGGCACCTCGATCATGCGCGCCGCCCAGGAGATGGGGACCCGCATCCCCAAGCTCTGCGCCACCGACATGATGGACGCCTACGGCTCCTGCCGCATGTGCCTGGTCCAGATCGAAGGGCGCGCCGGCACGCCCGCTTCATGCACCACGCCGGTCGCGCCGGGCATGAAGGTCACCACCCAGAACGAGAAGCTGGCCAAGCTGCGCAAGGGCGTGATGGAGCTCTACATCTCCGACCACCCGCTCGACTGCCTGACCTGCGCCGCCAATGGCGACTGCGAGCTGCAGGACACCGCCGGCGAAGTCGGCCTGCGCGAGGTCCGCTACGGCTACGAGGGCCGCAACCACGTCTTCGCCAAGTCGAACGGGGCCGCCAATCCGGACTTCATGGGCAAGGATACGTCCAACCCCTATTTCACCTACGACCCGTCCAAATGCATCGTCTGCTCGCGCTGCGTGCGCGCCTGCGACGAAGTCCAAGGCACCTTCGCCCTGACCATCGCCGGCCGGGGCATGGATAGCCGGGTCTCGCCCAGCCAGATGCAGCCCTTTATGGAGAGCGAGTGCGTCTCCTGCGGCGCCTGCGTCCAGGCCTGCCCGACCGCCACCCTGACCGAGAAGGCCGTGATCGAGATCGGCCAGCCGGAACACTCCAAGATCACCACCTGCGCCTATTGTGGCGTCGGCTGCACCTTCAAGGCCGAGATGCGCGGCGAGCAACTCGTCCGTATGGTTCCCTATAAGGACGGCAAGGCCAACCACGGCCACAGCTGCATCAAGGGCCGCTTCGCCTGGGGCTACGCCACCCACCAGGAGCGGATCACCAAGCCGATGATCCGCTCATCGACCGCCGAGCCCTGGCGCGAAGTCAGCTGGGAGGAGGCGATCAAATACACCGCCTCCGAGTTCAAGCGCATCCAGGCCAAATTCGGCCGGCTTTCGGTCGGCGGCATCACCTCCTCGCGCTGCACCAACGAAGAGACCTATCTGGTTCAGAAGCTGATCCGCGCGGGCTTCGGCAACAACAACGTCGATACCTGCGCCCGCGTCTGCCATTCGCCGACCGGCTATGGCCTGAAAACCACGCTGGGCACCTCGGCCGGCACCCAGGAGTTCGACAGCGTCGAACAAGCGGATGTCATCCTGGTCATCGGGTGCAACCCGACCGACGGCCACCCGGTGTTCGCCTCCCGCATGAAACAGCGGCTGCGCGAGGGCGCCAGGCTGATCGTGATCGACCCGCGCCGGATCGATCTGGTCAAGACCGCCCACATCAAGGCCGACCACCACCTGGCCCTGCGCCCCGGCACCAATGTCGCCATGCTGACCGCGCTCGCCCACGTCATCGTCACCGAGGGCCTGGTCGACCAGAAATACGTGCAGGAACGTTGCGAGATCGAGGCCTTCGAGGACTGGGCGGCGTTTGTCTCCCAACCCCAGAACAGCCCCGAGGCGACCGAGCAATACACCGGCGTCCCGGCGTCCGATGTGCGCGCCGCCGCCCGCCTCTACGCCACCGGCGGCCGGGCCGCGATCTTCTACGGCCTGGGCGTCACCGAGCATAGCCAGGGCTCCACCTCGGTGCTGGCGATCGCCAACCTCGCCATGGCCACAGGCAACATCGGGCTGGAGGGCGCGGGCGTGAACCCGCTGCGCGGTCAGAACAACGTCCAGGGCGCCTGCGACATGGGCTCCTTCCCGCACGAGTTCACCGGGTATCGCCACGTCTCCGACGAGGTCGCGCGCGGCATCTTCGAGACGGCCTGGGGCGTCGAGCTCGATCCCGAGCCGGGCCTGCGCATCAACAACATGCTCGACGCCGCCGTCGACGGTCAGTTCAAGGGCATCTACATCCAGGGCGAGGACATCCTGCAGTCCGACCCCAACACCAAACACGTCTCCGCGGGCCTGGCGGCCATGGAGTGCGTGGTGGTGCAGGACCTGTTCCTGAACGAGACCGCCAACCACGCCCACGTCTTCCTGCCGGGCTCCTCCTTCCTGGAGAAGGACGGCACCTTCACCAACGCCGAGCGCCGCATCCAGCGGGTGCGCAAGGTGATGAGCCCGCTCAACGGCTATGGCGACTGGGAGGTCACCGTCCTCCTGGCCAAGGCGCTGGGCATGAAGGACATGGACTACGCCCATCCGTCTCAGATCATGGACGAGATCGCGGCCACCACCCCGACCTTCAAGGGCGTCTCCTTCGACAAGCTCGACGAACTCGGCTCGCTGCAATGGCCGGTCACCGACGCGGCGCCGGAAGGCACCCCGACGATGCACATCGGCGGCTTCGTGCGGGGCAAGGGCAACTTCGTCGTCACCGAGTACGTGCCGACCGACGAGAAGGTCGGGCCGCGCTTCCCTCTGCTGCTGACAACGGGCCGGATCCTCAGTCACTACAACGTCGGCGCCCAGACCCGCCGCACCGGCAATGTCGCGTTCCACAAGGAGGACGTGCTGGAAATCCACGCCCAGGACGCCGAGGATCGCGGCATCCGCGACGGCGACTGGGTCAAGCTGGCCAGCCGTTCGGGCGACACCACGCTTCGCGCCGAGATCACCGACCGGGTCGCGCCGGGCGTGGTCTACACCACCTTCCACCACCCGGTGACGCAAGCCAACGTCATCACCACCGACTACTCCGACTGGGCCACCAACTGCCCCGAGTACAAGGTGACGGCGGTGCAGGTGGCCATCTCCAACGGCCCGACCGAGTGGCAGGAGCGCTACGAGGCCTTCGCCGAGAAGAGCCGCCGGATCGCCAAGCCCGCCGCCATGGAGCCGGCTGAGTGAACGCGGTCGACATCCAACACGGCCCGGGCGGCGAGCACGCGCATTCCACCGTCGATCGGCTGGTCTATATGGCCAACCAGATCTCCGACTTCTTCAAGTCGCAGGGCCATGGCGAGGAGAGCCAGCCAGCCCGCATCCTGGGCGTGGCCAACCACATCCGCGCCTTCTGGGACCCGCGCATGCGGCGGCTGATCTTCGACCATGTCGAGCAGCACGGCGGGGAGGGGCTGAAACCCCTGGCCAAGGCGGCGATCGAGCATCTGATCGAGGTGGCCAACTCGCCCCAGTCGGCCCCTGCGGCCCATGTCGCCGCCGGCGGTTCGCACCGCGCGGGCCCGGGCCCCGGCGACGACGCGGGATAGGATGGCGGTCCCGGTCGACGATCGCGGCTTCACGCTCGGCGACGGCCTGTTCGAGACCCTGCTGGTTGTGGAGGGCAAGCCCCTCAACTGGGAGGCCCACATCGACCGGCTGCATCGCGGCTGCGAGGCGTTGGGCCTGCCCAAGCCCGCCCCGATCGACTGTCTCTCCGCCGCCGAATACGCCGTCGAGGCCGCCGGGCCGCTGCGCCGGGCCGCCGTCCGCATCAACCTGACCGCGGGCCCCGGCGGACGCGGGCTCGACCGGCCCGAGCAGCCCGGCCGCGGCCTGACGGCCAGCGCGTCGCCCATCTTCGGTCCAGGCTGGCCGGTCCGCCTGCTGACCTCGCCGATCCGCCGCAACGAGGGCTCGCCGACCAGCCGGCTGAAGAGTCTGGCCTATCTCGACAATGTGCTGGCCCGCCGCGACGCCGGCCTGCGCGGCGCCGACGAGGCGCTGATGCTCAACAACCGGGGCGAGCTCGCCTGCGCCGCCGCCGCCAACCTGTTCTGGATCGAGGGGCGGGAGCTGTTCACGCCGGCGCTCGACTGCGGCGTGCTCGACGGCACGGTCCGCGCGGCCCTGCTGGCGCGGACTGGCGCGCATGAGGTCAAGGCCGGCCCCGAGACCCTGCTGGCGGCCGACGCCCTGTTCCTCACCAACAGCCTGATCGGAGTCGCGCCGGTGCAGAGTCTCGACGGCCACGATTTCGAGGACCACCCGCGCCTGGCCGAGCTGAGCGCGCTCCTGGCCGACCTGGTTCCGGCGGCCTAGGCTCGCGCCATGGAAGGCGACCGGCCCCCCGCGTTCGAGACCCATCCCGCGCAGGCTTGGCGGACCGACGGCGCCGTCGAGGCGATCACGCGCGACCTGCCCGACGAGGTCCCGGTTGGGCTGACCTATGACGGCCGGCCGCATGTTGTGCTGATGGCCACGCCCGCCGACCTCGAGGACCTGGCCCTCGGCTTCACCCTGACCGAGCAGATCGCGCGCCTGTCGGAGGTCGTCGGCGTCGTCGCCAAGGCGGAGCCGGAGGGGATGACGGTCGATCTCAGCCTGACCGCCGCCGGCCGACGCGCCCGCGCCGGCGCCCGCACCCGGCTGATGGAGGCCCGCTCCAGCTGCGGCCTCTGCGGGGTGCAGACCCTGGCGGCCGCCGTCCGGAGCCTTGAGCCCGCGCCCGAGGGCCTGAGCGTCAGCCGCACCGCGATCCAGAAGGCGCTGGCCGAACTCGAAGCGGGTCAGACCTACGGCCGGCTGACCCGCGCCATGCACGCCGCCGCCTGGTTCGATCCGGACGGGACGCTGCGGTTGGTCCGCGAGGACATCGGCCGCCACAACGCGCTCGACAAGCTGATCGGCGCCGCCTTCCGGGCCGAGCTCGACCCGACGCGGGCCTTCATCGTCGTCACCAGCCGCCTGTCCTATGAGATGGTCGAGAAGGCCGCCGCCTCGGGGGTCTCGGTTCTGGTCGCCATCTCGGCTCCGACCGCGCTCGCCATCCGCAAGGCCGAGGCCGCCGGAATGACCCTGGTCGCCCTGGCCCGGACCGACGGCCACGCCGTCTTCACACGCCCCGACCGCATCGTCCCATGAAAATCGGCGGCCTTGTGTTGGCGGGAGGCCTTTCCAGCCGCTTCGGCAGCGAGAAGGCCGTGGCCGGCCACAAGGGCCGGACGATGATGGCCTGGCCGGTCGATCTCCTGCGTCTGAGCTGCGCCGAGGTCGCCGTCAGCGTGAAACCGGGCGACGCCGCCGAGGCCCTGGCGGCCGAGTGGGGGCTGGAGCGCCTCTTCGACGCGCCGGGCGATCCCCTGGGGCCGCTCTCGGGCGTGAAGGCGGGTCTGGCCTGGGCCGAGGGCAGGGGGTTTGATCTTGTGGCGGTCGCGCCCTGCGACACGCCCGAGCTTCCGTCCGACCTGATCGCGCAGCTGGCCGAGGCCCTGGACGATGCGGGCGCGGCCTATGCGGTGACGGAACAGGGGCCTCAGCCCCTCTGCAGCCTCTGGCGTGTGTCGGCCCTGCCAGTGCTGGCGGATCTGCTGCAGGACGGCCACCCGCCGGTGCGGGTCGCCCTGGCCCGGCTGAACGCGGCGGCCGTCCTGTTCGAGGACGCCGCCGCCTTCCGCAACTTCAATACGCCCGAAGACTAGCGGCCAGCGGGAGGCCGGATCAGCGGCGTTCCGGCCGGGGGCCCGGCGGGGCGCGGGGCGGCGGGCCTCGGCGCGGGCGGACGGGCCGCGGGGGCCGGAGCGGGCTGACTGGTCGGCAGGTCGATCTGGCGGGTCACGCCGCCGCGGATCTCGACCCGCTGCATCACCACCACGCCATCGCCGGTCGGGACGCCTGTGGCGTTAACCGGGCGGACGCGGGCGATCACGAACCACGACCCGTCTGGCAGTCCCTGGAAAGCGAACCGATCCTGGGGGTCGCAGGTGGTCGAGCGGACGAATGAGGCATAGTCCAGTCCGGCGCCGACGGCGGCGTTGCGGGCGCGCACCTGGGCCACGGTCTGGATCGCCGACTCGCTGGAGCCATAGAGGGCGGCGATCCGGTCGCGCGAATAGGAGGTTTCCGGCGTCAGCGCGACCGATTGGCCAGAACAGCTCCAACGCTCGCCGACCCGCGGACGATAGGCGACACGGGCCAGGATGACATTGGCGCCCGGCTGACGCGACCAGGCGAACTCCTCGATCGGGGTCGGGGGCGGCGGGGGCGGCGGGGGTTCGGCCGGCTTGGCGATCGGATACTGCGGCCGCTGCGGCTCCACATTGGCGCAGCCGGCCAACAGGGCGCTCAGCGCGACGGCGGCGGTCAGGACGGACAGGGCGCGCTTCATGCGTCTTCCTCGAACTCGAAGCTCAATCTTAGCACTCTGCTGCTAACACCAAACCCGTCGCCTGTCCTTTCCTTCAGGCAAAAACGCGACGGGAAAAGGGCGCCATTCCCCTGGCACGGGAACTGCAACTCGCCATTTCGAACGTGTGGGACCGTACGAAAATGCTGCAAGTCGACATCCTCTCGCCGCAAGACCTCTCCAGCCGGGACCGCGAAACCTGGCAGGCGTTCCGAAAAGCGACACCCGCTTTTCAGAGTCCTCTGCTCGGCCCCGACTTTGCTGAAACCGTGGCTGAGGTCCGCAGCGACACCGCGGTCGCGGTCTGGCGCCGGGGCGGGCAAACGATCGGCTTTCTGGCTCATCACCGCCGTCACGCCGGCCTCGCCCGCCCGATCGGCGCGCCCTGGTCCGACTATCACGCCCTGATCACCGCGCCCGGCGAGACCCTCGACACCGAGGCGGCCCTGCGCGCGGCCGGGATCTCGGCCTTCCGGTTCAGCGGACTGCTCGACCCACATGGCCTGTTCGACGGCGCGACGGCGGCGGATGTCGAGACCTACCGCATCGCCTTCCAAGATAGCGGCGAGGCCTATTGGGAAACCCTGCGCGCCCAGAGCCCCAAGCGGTTCAAGAACCTCCGCCGGCTCGAGCACAAGCTCGAGCGCGAGCTCGGGGCCCCGGTTCTGGCCCGCGACACCAACGCCCCGGCCTTCGAACAGCTCTTGGCCTGGAAGCGCGACCAGTTCCGCCGCACAGGCCTGCACGACGTTCTGAACCCGAGCTGGAGCCATCTGCTGATGCAGCGGCTGTTCCGCAAGCGCTCGGGGGCCCTGCAGGGCCTGCTTCTGACCCTGCGCGTCGACGGCAAGCCGATCGCCGGCCACTTCGGGGTGCGCGAGGGCGAGGCCTTCCACCCCTGGATCGCGGCCTTCGACCCGGCGCTCGCCGCCTATTCGCCCGGCCAGACCTTCATCTCCGAAGCCATCCGCGCCATGCCGCGCCTGGGGATTTCCAGCTACGACCTCGCGGCCGGGTCGGACCATTACAAGGCGCCCTTCGCCTCCGAGGTCGGGACCGCCCGCGTGGGCGTGCTCAGGAGCCGGTCGGCGGGTCCGATCACCTTCGACCGCGCGGCCGATTTCGCCGGCGCCGCCTTTGGTCCAGCCGGGGCGACCGCCGTCCGCAGGCTCGGCCGCCGCGTCGACCACATCGCCGAGACCGAGCTGACCCTGGGCGGCCGCATGCAGGGGCTGGCCGCGGCCATCGCCGCCAGCTCGCTGCGCTTCTCCGCCGAGATGCATTAGAGGCCAAGATGATCCTGTCCGACCTGACCCCGCAAAAGGCCGCCCGCTTCGGCGCCGAGGTCCAGAGCTTCAGCCACGACCTGCAGACTCGGCCGATGTTCGATGACGCCGGCCTGATCGAGGTGCTCGACCGCTATCCGCGCGACAAGCTCGGGGTCTTCACCATGGGCCTGGACCCGGTCGACTGGCGCAGCTGGAAGCGCGGGACGGCCGAGGGCCTGACCGGCGAGCAGCTGTTCGAGGCCGTGCAGAAGGGGCGCATCTGGCTGAACCTGCGGGCGGTCAACCGCGAGCTCGACAGTTACGCGGGCCTGGCCCAGGAGATCTTCGGCGAGTTCGAGGCCAAGGTGCCGGGCCTGCGCACCTTCGGCCACGACGTCGGCCTGTTGCTGTCCTCGCCGCGCGCCCACGTCTTTTACCACCTGGACGTCCTGCCGGTGACCCTGTGGCAGCTGCGCGGCAGGAAGCAGATGTGGGTCTATCCCAAGGCCGCGCCTTCGTGTCCGACGAGCAGCTGGAGCGGATCGTGCTGCGCGAGACCGCCGAACAGTTCGCCTTCGACCCTTCATGGGACGAGGCCGCCGCCGTCTACACCATGGAGCCGGGGATGATGGTCTCCTGGCCCCAGAACGCCCCGCACCGGCTGGTCAACGACGACTGCATGAACGTATCGCTCTCGATCGAGCACCAGACGCCCGAGGCTGTGCTGCGGGCCAATGTCATCTACGCCAACGGGATCATGCGCCGCCGTTTCGGGAGCCGTCCGCAGCTGCAGGACGGCTTCAACGCCGCCAATCTCGCCAAGTTCGGACTGGCCCGGGCGGTGAAGGCGGCGCGCAAGCAAGAGGCCAAGCCCGCCATCGCTTCGAGCTTCAAGCTCTGCGACCGCCGTCCGGGCGCGATCCTGTAGCGGCCTAGTTGCGGGGCGCCGCGCCTGACAGGGCCGCGGCCTCCGCCGCCGGATCGACGGGCGTCGCCGGACGCGGCGCCTGGGCCGGCGCGCTCGGCTCGGCCGCGGGCTTGGGATTGAGCGCCGACTGAATTTCCTGACGCACGATGCTGCGCACCCGCGCCTCGGTCAGGGCCTCGGGCAGGGGCTCTTCGGGCTCCTCCAGGGCGGTCGCGGTCTTGGCGCTGTTGGCGGTCGCGGTCATCCCAGCGCCCACGGCGGCCGGACTGTCGGCCGGACCCGAGGCGCTGCGCCGCCAGCCTTCATAAGCGCCGACCACCGCCAGCACCCCTACGGCCAGGGCGGCCAGCCAAACGGCCTGTCGCGGCAATCCGATCATAAAACTCTCCGCACAACGCGGGCGAAGCTAACGTCACCCGCCGCCCTGTCAAACGCTCTTCGAAGCGGCGCGGGGGCTGGCTTGCGGCCCGTTTCGGGTTAGACACGGCTCCCAAGCCAACCAGAAGGGCGTTCGTCCCATGCAGACGGCCATTCCCTGCACCGCCATGCGAGGCGGAACCTCCAAGGGTCTCTATTTCCTGGGCCGCGATTTGCCGGCCGATGCGGCGACGCGCGACGCAGTGCTGCTGGCCGCGATGGGCTCGCCCGACGTGCGCCAGATCGACGGTATGGGCGGCGCCCATCCCCTGACCTCCAAGATCGCCGTGGTCGGCCCCTCGACCCACCCGGACGCCGATGTCGACTATCTGTTCCTGCAGGTGGTGGTCGACGAGCCCCGCGTCGACGCCCAGCAGAACTGCGGCAACATGCTCGCGGGCGTCGGCCCCTTCGCCATCGAGCGCGGCCTGGTCAAGGCGACCGGCGATCTGACCCGGGTCCGGATCCACATGCTCAACACCAAGAGCCTGGCCGTCGCGGCGGTGCAGACCCCCGGCGGGGTGGTGAACTACCAGGGCGAGGCCCGGATCGACGGCGTGCCCGGGACCCACGCCCCCATCCCGATCGACTTCCTCGACGTGGCCGGCTCCTCCTGCGGCGCCCTCTTGCCGACCGGAAACGCGGTCGATGTGATCGACGGGGTGGAGGTCACGATGATCGACAACGGCATGCCGGTTGTGGTCATGCGCGCGGCCGACCTCGGGATCACCGGCTATGAGACGCCCGACGAGATGGAGGCGAACGCCGAGCTCAGGGCGAAGGTCGAAGCTATCCGACTGAAGGCCGGTCCGATGATGAACCTCGGCGACGTGACCAAGAAGACGACGCCCAAGATGACCCTGGTCGCCGCTCCCCGGAACGGCGGCGCCGTCTCCACCCGCACCTTCATCCCGCACCGGGTGCACGAGGCGATCGGCGTGTTCGGCGCGGTCAGCGTCGCCACCGCCTGCGTCCTGCCGGCCTCGGCCGCCGCGCCGGTGGTGGTGATCGATCCGGCCAAGGGAACCGCCGAGCTTGAGGTCGAACATCCGACCGGCTTCTTCACCGTCGCGATGGAGGTGAAGATCGACAATGGGGTCGTAAAGGTTGATCGTTCGGCTCTCCTACGAACTGCGCGTAAGCTGATGTCCGGCGAAGTCTATGTCCCAGCCTCTGTCTGGAGCGGACAATGAGAGTTCCTGGAAGCGTCGCCCTGATCGGGCTTGGCGAGGTCGGCGGCCTGTTCGCGCGCGACCTGCGGGCCAAGGGCGTGGAGACCCTCTACGGCTACGATCCCAAGCTGCGCGACCTCGACAGCGCCCCGGCGCTGAACCAGTTGCGCTATCGGATCACCGCCTGCGCCTCGGCGGCGGGGGCGGCCGGCCAGGCGGAGATGACCATCTGCGCCGTCACCGCCGCCCAGACCGAGCGGGCTGCGGCCGCCGCGGCCGAGGCCATCGTCGGCGGCGCCATCTATCTTGATCTCAACTCAGCCTCCCCGGGGGCCAAGAAGGCGGCGGCGGCGGCGGTCACGGCGGGCGGCGGACGCTATGTCGAGGCGGCGGTGATGACCCCGGCCCCGACCCACGGCATCGCCTCGCCCATGCTGATCGGCGGCCCGCACGCCCGTATCTTCCTGCCCTACGCCGAGGCGCTGGGCATGCGGGTCAAGATCGCGTCTGAGGAATACGGCGTCGCTTCGGCGACCAAGCTCTGCCGCAGCGTGATGATCAAGGGCACCGAGGCCCTGATCGCCGAATCCATGATTGCGGCGCGCTACTACGGCGTCGACATGAATGTGCTCAACTCGCTCAGCGATCTGATGCCCAACCCCGACTGGGAGAAGCTGGCGCAGTACATGCTCTCCCGCTCGCTGGAGCACGGCGGGCGCCGCGCCGAGGAGATGCGCGAGGCCGCCCGAACCGTCGCCGAGGCGGGGGTCGAGCCGCTGATGGCCAACGCGACGGTCGAACGCCAGGAATGGGCCGCCGCCCAGCGCGGGGGCCTTCCGCCCGGAGTGCTGGAGGGCGAGGAGCTCGGACCGCTGCTGGACGCGCTCCAGCAGCGCTAGAGCCCGTCAGGCGAAGTGTGGGCGGTTCGCCGCCCGGGCGGGCTCTAAACTTTGGAATGGCGACCGCCACGATCCGGGCTAAGTTGACGGCAATAATAAAGAAAAGCTGGAAGGAAACGTCTTGATCAAGGCCCCCATCCTCGCCGCTCTGGTCGCTTTCGCCGCCGCGCCCGCCTTCGCCGCCTCGCCGGCCGAAGGGATGTGGCTCACCCCGACCCACAACGGTCAGGTGCAGATCACCCAGTGCGGCCAGTCCCTCTGCGGCAAGCTCGTCACATCCGACCGGATCAAGACCGAACCGTCTCTCAAGGACGCCGAGAACAAGGACGCGGCCCAGCGCGGCCGGCTTCTGAAGGATCTGCCTCTGCTGCAGGGCTTCACCGGCGGGCCGAGCCAATGGAAGGGCGGCAGCGTCTACAATCCCGAAGACGGCGGCACCTACAAGGGCACGATCACGATGCTGAACCCCGACCAGTTGAAGCTGACCGGCTGCATCGTCTTCCCACTTTGCAAGACCCAGGCCTGGAACCGGGTGAAGTAGATCACCTCTCCCCGGTGGGAAGAGGCGGGGTGCGGGGGGCGAGCCGATACCCCCTCATCCTCCCAGGCTCCGCCTGGGTCCCCCCTTCTCCCCAAAAGGGGAGAAGGTTTCAGATTGGTGCGCAGGCCTTGGCCAACCAGGTCTTGACCTTGGCCTCGACCAGGGGCCCGACCTCGGCCAGCACCCGGGCGTGATAGGTGTCGAGCCAGGCCTTCTCATCGGCGGTCAGAAGCGAGAGCTCGATCACCCGCCGGTCGATCGGCGCCAGGGTCAGGGTCTCGAATCCCAGCATCGGCCGCTCACCGCCTTCGACCGCGGACGCCTCCGTGACGAACTGCAGGTTCTCGATCCGGATGCCGTAGCCGCCGGTCTTGTAGAAGCCGGGCTCGTTGGAGACGATCATGCCTGGCTTTAGCGCCACGGTGTCGGAGCGGCCGGCGATCCGCTGCGGGCCTTCGTGCACGCCCAGATAGGAGCCGACGCCATGGCCGGTGCCGTGGTCGTAGTTGAGCCCCTTGGCCCATAGGGCGGCGCGGGCCAGCACATCGAGTTGCGAGCCCACCGTGCCTTCGGGGAAGCGCACCGAGGCAAGGGCGATATGGCCCTTCAACACCAGGGTGAAACGCTGCTTCATCTCCGCCGAGGGATCGCCGATGGCGACCGTGCGGGTGACGTCGGTGGTGCCGTCCAGATACTGGCCGCCGGAATCGACCAGCAGCAGGTCGCCCATGCGGGTCCGGCGGTTGGTCTTGCGGGTCGGGCGGTAATGAACAATCGCGCCGTTCGGCCCGGCCCCGGCGATGGTGTCGAAGCTGAGGTCCTTCAGCGCGCCGGTCGCCTCGCGCAGGGCCTCGAGCTTGCAGACGGCCTCGATCTCGTCGGGGGGATTGGTCTGTCCCTCGGTCGCCAGCCAGTGCAGGAAGCGCGACAGGGCCGCCCCGTCGCGCAGATGGGCCTCGCGCGCGCCCTGGATCTCGACCGGGTTCTTGCAGGCCTTGGGCAGCAGCACCGGGTCCTGGGCGCGGACCGCTTCGGCCCCGGCGGCGGCGAGCGCGTCGAAGCACCAGGCCGAGGATTGCGAGGGGTCGACCATCACCTTGCGGCCCGACAGGCCGGCCAGGGCCAGAGCAAGCGCGTCCGTCGGCTCCAGCGTCACCTCATTGCCGAGCCAGGCCGGGAGCGTTTCGGTCACCTTGGCGGGGTCGAGGAAGAGCCGCGCCTTGCCGTCGGCCTCCAGCAGGGCCTGGCCGAGCGGCAGGGGCGAGCGGATCACATCCCCGCCCCGGACATTGAACAGCCAGGCCACCGAGGCCGGGGCGGTGATCAGGGCGACCTCTGCCCCGGCGGCGGCGACGGCGGCGCCGATGCGCGCGCGCTTGGCCGAGGCCTCTTCGCCGGCGTAGACGAGGGGGTGGGGAACCACGGGCGCGGCGGGCTGGTTCGGCCGGCCCTTCCAGGCGGCGTCGAGGGGGTTGGCGCCGACGGGCTTCAGGGACGCGCCGGCCTTGGCGGCGGCGGCGGCCATCGTCTTCAACCCATCGGGGCTGTGCAGCCTGGGGTCATAGCCGATGGCCCAGCCGGGCTTGGCCTGGGCTTCCAGCCAGGCGGCGGGGCCGACCTCGATTAGGTCCAGGGTCTCGAACCAGCGGCCGTCGACCTGCTCCTTGACCTGCAGGGTATAGCGGCCGTCGACGAAGACCGCGGCCGTTTCGGTCAGGATCACAGCGGCTCCGGCCGAGCCAGTGAAGCCGGTGGCCCAGGCCAGCCGCTCATTGGCGTCGGGCAGGTACTCGTTCTGGTGCTCGTCCTCGTGCGGGACGATGAAACCGTCCAGTCCCTGGCGGGCCATCTCGGCCCGGATCAGCGGGAGGTGCTTGGGGCCGAACGACGGATCGGCGTGCTCTTCGAAAGTCTGGCGCATTGGCTCTAAGTTAGGTCGGTCAGGACGCCGCCGCCATCCCGATCCCGCGCCTTTGTTGCTCAGATGCGCGGCCCGCGACGAATATGGCCCAGTTGGCCATGTACGCCTTGAAGAGGGCGCCGTTTTGAGCGCCTATCCCGGCCTCGCAACTCAGGGATATTTGGGCGCTTGGCCGCCAGCAGAATTCGCCGCGCGCTACAGGCGCTTTGGATCGTGGTCGGCCTCTTCCTGATGGCGGTGGGGCTGGTGGGCATACTGTTGCCTACGCACCTGCTGGGCATCTTCCTGGTCTTCGGCCTGATCCTGGTGCTGAAGAATTCGATGCAGTGGCGGCGGCGTTTCGTCCGCTATCAGCGGCGCTATCCCAAGCTCGTCCATCCTCTGCGCCGGCTGCTGCGCAACGAGGTCATGCCGGTGCTCTGGCAGCTGACCCTGAGGTTCGAGCGTCGCCTGCCGCGCAAGTGGCGCAGGCTCAGGCGCATCCGCCGCTGGCGGATGGGTCGAAAGGATCGGGGCTAGAGAGGTTCGCGGCGGGCCAGGCGCGCGGCGCGGGCCTACTGCAGGCGGGCGGCGACCTGGCCGATGGCCGCGTCGAGCTGCGGGTCGGACTTGGCCGTGGCCAGACGGGCCCTCAGCATGTCTTCGGCCAGCTGGGCGGCGAGGTCGGCGGCGGCGGCCTTCACCTCGGCCGAGGCCTGGGCTTCGGCGGCGGCGATCCGGCGGGTGGCCAGTTCGGTGCGGCGCGCGACGTCTTCCTCGAGCTTCACCTTGGCCTCGGCCGACAGGCGCTTGGCCTCGGACTTGGCTTCATTCAGCATGAGGGCGGCCTGGGCTTCGGTCTCGGCCCGGCGGGCCTGGATCTCGGCCAGCATGGCCTCGGCCTCGGCGCGCAGATTGGCGGCCTCGTCGAGGTTGGCCTGGATCAGGGCGGCCTTCTTGTCGAGCATGCCGGCGGCGAGCTTGGGCACGCCGGCCAGGATCAGGATGCCGATGAAGCAGAGCAGGCCGACGCCGACCCAAAGCTCTTCATTGGCGAAGTTCCAGAAGTGGGCTTCGAAAAACGCGGGCATCGCCCCTATCCCTTCACGCCGGCCGGCGCGGCGCCGGTCAGCTTCTTGACGATGGCTTGCGCCGTCTCGGTGGCGATCGACTGGACGTTCAGCATCGCCGCGTCGCGGGCGGTGCGGATACGCTGCTCGGCCTCGCCGAGCTTGGCGCCCAGTTCGGCTTCTAGCGCGGCCTGACGCTCGCGGGTCTCGGCGGCCGCCTTCGACTTGGCGTCGGCGGCCGTGGCGGTGGCTTGGGCGCGGGCGTCGGACAGGGCCTTTTCGGCCGCGGCCGATTGCGCGGCGGCTTCGGCCTGCACCTGTTTGGCGCTGGCCAAGGCGCCCGTGATCGCTTCGGCCCGCTCGTCGAAGATGCGCCGGATCTTCGGCGCATAGACCTTAGACACCAGCACATAGAGGATGGCGAACAGGATCAGCAGGTAGCCGATCTGGCCGCCCCAGTGCTGGATCTGGAACTGGGGAAGGCCGGCCGAGTGAGCCTCGGTCGTCCCTTCGGTCTGAGCAGGTGTCGTCTCTTCGGCCATCGGGCGTCCGTATTCAAAAGCACGCGCGGCGCCGCTGATGGGCGCCGCGCCTAACAGGGACCGTGGATCAGCCGAACTTCAGCAGGATGCCGAGCACGAAGGCCAGGATGCCCAGGGCTTCGGCGAGGGCGGCGCCCACGAACAGGTTGCCGATCTGGCTGGCGGCGGCCGACGGGTTGCGCAGGGCCCCGTTCAGGAAGTTGCCGAAGATGTTGCCGACGCCGATGCCGGCGCCGATCATGCCGAGGGTCGCCAGGCCGGCGCCGATGTTCTTCGCTGCTTCAGCGTCCATGATGTTCAAGTCCTGTCGTTGATTGCTGTTGGTAGGAGAAGGGTTAGGTCGGCCTCAGTGGCCGTGGCCGAGGTTGACCACGTCGTTGAGGTAGATGCAGGTCAGCACCGCGAAGACGAAGGCCTGCAGGAACGCCACCAGGCACTCCAGGGCCGTCAGGGCGACGACCATCGAGAGCGACAGAGCCGCGCCCGGAATTCCGAGAAGTCCAAGCCCGCCCGCCGCGTCCATCGAGCCGAGCGCGATGACGAAGCCGGCGAACACCTTCAGCGCCACGTGGCCGCCCAGCATGTTGCCGAACAGACGAAGGGCGAGGGTGACGGGGCGGAGCAGGAAGGAGACGAATTCGATGACGATGATGACCGGCAGGAGCACGATCGGCACGCCCGACGGCACGAACAGCTTGAAGAAGCCCAGGCCGTGCTTGGCGAAGCCGATGATCAGCACAAGACCGATGGTCAGGGCCGCGAAGGTGCCGGTGACCGCCAGCTGGGTCGTGGCGGTGAAGGTCAGCAGCAGGCCCAGGACGTTCATCCCAAGGATCAGCATGAAGACGGTGAAGACGAAGGGGAAATACTTCTTGCCGTCGTGGCCGATGATCGACTCGGCGAGGTTGTCGATCAGGCCGAACAGGCCCTCGCCGGCGGTCTGAAGACGGCCGGGCACGACCTTCATGTTCGCCGTGACGGCGCTCATGAACAGGACGATGGCCGTGAAGGCGATGGTCATCGCCAGGTGCGAATTGGTGAAGGCGAGATCGGTCTGGCCGAGCAGCGGCAGGTTCACCTGGCCGAAGTCGACGAGCTTTTCGATCTGAAACTGATGAATCGGGTCGGCGGCCATCGGCCCAACTACTCCTCGTCGTCGTCGAACGGAACCGAAGGAAGCGGCTCCGAATCTTGTTTGGCCAACGCCATCAGCCGGTTGGCCGTCTGGCGCGCCATATGAACCGAAAGCGCGAACCCCAGAAGGACGCCCCCGACCAAACCCCACGGCGTGGTCCCGAAAACCCGGTCCACGATGAAACCCGCCGCCAGTCCGACCAGAACGCCGCCGATCAATTCGGCGATGATCCGATAGGCCTGACTAACCGCCTGTTCACCCGCGTGCTGAGACACGGGGCGTTGCGTGCGCTGACTTAGCGCGGAGGCCCGTTCGTCGAGGCGTTTGAGCGCCTCTTCGCGCGTTTCGTCCGGCTTTGACATGAGCGGTACGCAAGCGGTGATCCATGCACACGGGCGGAAGACCCGAGGCCGGAAATCGGGGCGGAACCTACAGAGGGGAGGCAATCGCGTCAAGAAAGCGATCACGCTTCCTTGTGCGCTGTTTTCGTTGTGCTTTTAAGTGTCGAAACTAGGCGGCTTCGCGGAAGGTCCCGGCGGCGAGGGCGTGCTTGACCGGCAGGGCGGCGATTCCCGCGGCGGCCAGGGTCGCCAGGGCGTGCTCCAGCATGACCGGGGTGCAGCCGTAGGGCGAAGGGTCGTCAGAGACGTCGTGCGAGAAGAAGATCAGCCAGCCGCCGCCCGCCGCCGTCTCGGCGACCAGGGCCTCGACCGTCGCCGCGCTCCAGGAGCGGGCCTCCAGCGGCGCGGCCTTCAGCTGGGCCAGGTCGGTCCAGCCGCGGTTCACCCCGGGATAGATGCCCCGGCAGGTCGCGTAGCGCCTGGACGCCAGGGCCTTGGTGCGGGGACTGGCCTCGCCATAGGGGAAGGCGAAGCTGGCGGGACGGAAGTCGCCCAGGATGTCGCGGAAGAAGGCGTCGTTGGCGTCGAGGTCAGCCAGGAAGGCGTCCGAGGCGGTCTTGGTCCCGTGCAGATGGCCAAAGCTGTGGCAGCCGATCTCGTGCCCGGCGGCGGCGACGGCGAGGAGGTCGTCGCGTTCGTAATAGTCGAGCCCGTCCTCGGAAATCCCGCAGAACCGGCCCGAGGCGTAATAGGTCGCCCGCGCGCCCCAGCGGGCCAGGATCGGGCCGCCGACGCTCCAGGCCGAGCGCGGAAAGTCGTCGAAGGTGACGCTCGCGACGGGGTGTTCGAACCGCACCGGGGCGGGCTTGATCGTCAGGCGGCGGGTGACGGCGGCGGCGACACGGTCGGCCAGGGTCCAGCTCATGCGGCGCGCGCCTCGTCTTGGGTCAGCCGCACGATCTCGGCGTCGGCGAAGGGCAGGGCGAGCGGGCGGACGTAGCCGTTCTCGGTCGGGGCGAAGCCCAGCTCCTTGAGCATCTCGGCCCCGGCCTTATTGCGGGCTGTCGGCTTGAAGACGACCTCGAACTCCTCGTGCCCGGCGGCGGTCAGCGCCCGCGCCATCAGCGCGAAGGCCGCGTTCTCGACCCGCTTCCTCTGCACCCGGCAGCTCATGAAATACTGTTCGAGCCGCCCGGCCTTCAGGTCGAGGGCCGCGAAGCCGATCAGGCCGTAGTCGCCGAACCGGTCGGCGCAGCGCAGGGTCAGGGCCCCGTCGGTCTTGGCCAGGGTCTCGACCTCGTCCTTGGTCAGCTTGGCCCCGGTGAAGTTCAGCTGGTTAGTGCGCTGGGACAGCTCGTGCACCCGCGCGATGTCGGCGGCGCAGAGGGGGCGGATGTCCAGCGATAGGCCCGAGTTCTTCAGGAAGCCGAGATAGTCGGTGGGGGCGGCCTCGAAGGCGGCGCTGCGCAGCGCTTCCTCCCGGTACAGGTGCCGGCGCTTGGCGCTCTCCGGCGTCGCGGGCAGATCGAACCAGGGGTGGTCCAGCATGGCGCCGACCTCCGTGTGGGCCAGGACGCGCACGACGGCGTGGGAGGCCTGGACTTCGGCCCGCTCGAACGGCTGGTCATCGACGAAGACGAAGCTGTCGAGGCCGAGGTCGAGCCGGCGGGCGATCTCGGCGACCGAGCCCGACTTGGGCGACCAGTGGACCTGAGGGTGAAGGAAATAGTCGGCGAGGCCGAAGCCCTCCAGCGCCGCCATGGCTTCGGTCAGATCGTTCTTGGAGGCGATGGATTGGAGCACACCCCTAGCGTCGAGCGCCTTGATCGCGGTCACGGCCTCGGGGCGGGGCTTCACGCCCGCCGCCCCGTCCTCGGCCAGGGTGCCGTGCCAGAGGGTTTCGTCGAGGTCCCAGACCACCACCTTGGCCTTGACCGAAGGGGCGGCGCCGATGCTGGCCGGGAGGGCGCCGTCGAAGCTGGCGAAATCCATCAGGCCGAAGACCACATCGCGCCCGGCGGCCTCGCCGACCGGCTCGACCTGGATCAGGAAGGGCTCGGAGAGATCGACCAGGGCGGCGATCTTCTCGGCGGGGATGACGAGGCGGCGGTATTCGGGCCCGACCTCGAAGCTCTGCTGGAACATCGCCCCGGCGTGGCCGCCAGATGGGCCAAGATCGGGCAGGATCGAGACGGTGAAGGGATGGGGCCGCCCGTCCGGCGCGAAGCTCTCGATCACCAAGGCCTGGGGCTCAAGCCCGGTCGGCTGAGCGAGCTTGCCCGACTTGCGCGTGTTCCAGCGCCAGCCGAGCGTCCGGCCGACGGCATAGGGCGCGAGGGACAGGGCGTCGCCCACGAGCGTATCGACCATCTCTTCGCGTTTGGCTTGCGCCACGGGCCGCAGCACGGCGGGACCGCGTCCCTCCAGCTTGCCCCATTTGCGGAAGCGGATGCGCATCAGGGATGTCGAGCCCACGACTCCTTCGATGCCGGCTTCAAACCGTCGGCAATGCAGGTCGCCGCGCGGGCTGTAGAAGGCGCAGGAGGCATAGCAGGAGGGGTAGGCGCACTCCGAGCAGTGCTCGGCCCAGACGATCTGGCTGCGGGCCGCGAGCCCCTCAAGCGCGCCGAATTCCTTCGGTACGGCGAGGTGCGCACGGGCGCGATCGGCGGGCAGGGTCTCTTTCATCGTCCGCCAGCTTAAGCGGCGGGGGTTAGTTTAAGGTTGAGGCCGCGCTACTGCGCCGCCATCGCCTCGGCGGTGCTCAGATCCACCGACACCAGCTGCGACACCCCGCGCTCGGCCATGGTCACGCCGAACAGCCGGTCCATCCGCGACATGGTCACCGGGTTGTGGGTGATGGCGATGAAGCGGGTCTCGGTCCTGCGGCGCATCTCGTCGAGCATCCGGCAGAAGCGGTCGACATTGGCGTCGTCGAGCGGGGCGTCGACTTCGTCCAGGACGCAGATCGGGGCCGGATTGGCCAGGAAGACCCCGAAGATCAGGGCGGTCGCGGTGAGAGCCTGTTCGCCGCCCGACATCAGCGACATGGCCGCCAACCGCTTGCCGGGCGGGCATGCGAAGATTTCCAGCCCGGCCTCCAGGGGGTCGTCGGACTCGACCAGCTTCAGCTCGGCCTGACCGCCCTCGAAAAGGGTGGCGAACAGGGCCTTGAAGCCGGTGTTGATGGTCTCGAAGGCGGCCAGGAGGCGCTCGCGGCCCTCGGCGTTCAACTCCTCGATGGCGGCGCGCAGCTTGCGGACGGCGCCGATCAGGTCGGCCCGCTCGGTCTCCATGCCGGCGAGGCGCTCGGCGTGCTCCTTGGCCTCCTCCTGGGCGCGCAGGTTCACCGCGCCCAGCGCCTCGCGCTGACCCTCCAGCCGGGCGAGCCGGGTCTCCAGCGCCTCCAGCCCCGTCGGCAGGCTCGCGCCCTCCTCGGCCAGTTTGCGGCCGAGCGCCTCGGGCTCCAGCTTGGCGGTCTGGATCAGCTGTTCGGTGACGCTCGCCAGCCGTTCGGCGGCCGCCTCGCGCCGGGCGGTGGAGGCGGCGCGGGCCTCGCGGGCCTCGCCGCCGCGCGTTTCGGCCGCCCGCTGCAGCCGGTCGGCGGCGTGTTGGGCGGCTTCTCCTTGCGCCAAGGCGTCCTGGGCCTTGGACCGGCGGGCCTCGGCGGTCCCGAGGTCGTCCATGAGCAGGCGGCGGCGTTCGGCGATGGCGAGCGGCGTCTCCTTGGCCTCGACCAGGGCGGCGGCGGTCTTCTCGCGCTCGGCGCCCTGCTGCTGCTCGCGGGCGGCGGCCTCGGCGGCCCGGCGGCTCCAGTCGGCGGCCTCGCGCTCGATCTGGTCGCGGCGAGCCAGCCGCGCGCCGCGTTCGCGCACCTCGGCCTCCTGCGCCGCGCGGGCCCCCGCCTCGTTCTCGCGCGCCACCCCTGCCTGGACGCGGGCGGCGTGCAGGGCCCCGGAAGGATCGGGCGTCAGGTCCAGAGGCGCGTCGCCCTTCAACGACGCCAGGGCGGCTTCGGCCCCGGTCGCCTCGGCCTCGGCCGCATCCAGGGACGAGCGGGCGGCCTGGGCCTCGGCGGCGAAGCCCTGGATGGTCTGGTCGAGCGCCTGGGCGCGGGCCTCGCGGCGGGCGGCGTCGCGGGCGTGCGCCTCGACCGCCTCGCGGGCCTGGGCCAGGGCGCGTTCGGCCGCTCGGGGCGGCTCTCGCGAGGCCTGCACCGCGGCCTCGGCGGAGCGGAGATCGCGGGCGGCGGCCTCGTGCGCCGCCTGGGCGGTCTGGGCCTTGGGGGCGAGCTCGGCCAGCTGGTCTTCGACTTCCGCCAGACGGGCGCGCTGGGCGAGGCGTTTGGCGGCCGGTTGCTCGGCCTCGGCCCGCACGGTGAAGCCGTCCCAGCGCCAGAGGTCGCCTTCCTTGGAAACGAGGCGCGCGCCGACCGGCAGGCTCTTCTGTAGTTTCGGGCCGTCGGCGCGCGCGACGAGGGCGGTCAGCGCCAGACTCGCGGCCAGCTCCGGCGGGGCCTTGACCAGCGGCGCCAGCGGGGTCGCGCCTTCGGGCCAGGCGATGGCGGCGGGGGTCGCGGCGCCGGCCCAGTAGGAGGGCGCGGCGGAATCCAGCGCGGCGTCGAGATCCTCGCCCATCGCCGCCGCCAGGGCCGCCTCATAGCCGCGCTCGGGCGAGACGGCTTCGAGCGCCGTGGGATGGCTGCGGCCCGCCGGGGCGCGGGTCAGCGACGCCAGGCCCTGGGCCTCGGCCTTCAGCCGGCGAAGCGTGTCGTCGGTCTGGCGCGCGGCGTCGCGGGCAGCGGTCTCCGCGATTTGCAGCTCTGCGCGTTTGGCTTCGGCGGCTTCCAGCGCGGCGCGCGCGTCGTTCAGGGCCATTTCGGCGGCGGCCCGCTTCTCCTCGGCGGCCTTGGCCTCGGGGCTGGTCTCGAGGTTCAGCGAGGCGCGGTCGCGCTCGGCGGCGGCGTGGGCGCCCTCGGTGCGGGCGAGACGCCCCTTGGCCTCCTCGGCGCGGGCGCGGGCGGCGCGGGCGGCGGCTTCGGACTGGGCCAGGCGCTCGGCGGCGGCGCGAGCCTGGGCGGCGCGAGCGGCGAGCTCGGCCGCCAGCCGCTCGACCTCGGCGTCGGCTTCGGCGCGCACGGCCGCGGCGGCGTCGAGGGCGGCCTCAAGCTCGGGCAGGCGTTCGGGCGCGGCGGCGATCTCGGCCTCCAGCGCGGCGCGGGCCTCCGCCAGGCGGGCCAGGGCGGCGGCGGCGTCCTTGGCGAGCTCCGCCTCGCGCGCCTGGTCGTCGGACTGGCGCTTCATGTCGGCTTCGAGCCGCATGACCAGGGCCTGGGCCTCGGCGCCCTCGCGCTCGATCCGGTCCTGTTCGATGGCCAGCCGCTGCAGCAGGTGGGCGGCGACGGCGGCCTCGTCGCGCAGGGGCTTAAGCGCCTCGGCGGCGGCCAGGGCGGCGGTGGTGGCCTCGGCGGCCTCGCGCGCGGCGGCCTCGACGGCGAGGTTGGCGGCGGCGTGCTCGGCCTCGGCCGCGTCCAGGGCCGCCTTGGCGTCCTGCCATTTCACATAGACGGCCGCGCCCTGCAGGGTGCGAATTTCGGCGGCGACCTGTTTGTAGGTCTCCGCCTGCCGGGCTTCGCGGCGCAGGCGGTTGAGGCTGAGCCCAAGCTCGCGGGCGACGTCGTCCAGCCGCTCCAGATTGGCCTCGGCGGCCTTGAGGCGCAGGTCGGACTCGTGGCGGCGGCTGTGCAGGCCCGAGACGCCCGCGGCCTCTTCCAGGACGCGGCGGCGGTTGGACGGCTTGGCGGCGATGAGTTCGGAGATCTGTCCCTGCCGGACGAGGGCGGGCGAATTGGCCCCGGTCGAGGCGTCGGCGAACAGCAGCTGGACGTCGCGCGCCCGCGCCTCGACCCCGTTGACCCGATAGGTCGAGCCCGCGCCCCGGTCGATCCGACGCGAGACCTCCAGGATGGCGTGGTCGTTGAACTGGGCCGGCGCCCGGCGCTCGGCGTTGTCGATGGTCAGCACCACCTCAGCGTGGTTGCGCGCGGGCCGCGCCCCCGTGCCGCCGAAGATGACGTCGTCCATCCCCTCGGCCCGCATGGCCTTGGCCGAATTGGCCCCCATGACCCAGCGCAGGGCTTCGAGCAGGTTGGACTTGCCGCAGCCGTTCGGCCCCACGATCGCGGTCAGTCCCGGTTCGATCCGGAACTCGGTCGGATCGACGAAGGACTTGAAGCCCGAAAGGCGAAGCTTCTGAAAGCGCAAGGGTCGGGTGCGCTCCTTCGCCTATTTCTTCAGGAGCGGTTGGATCAGGGCGTCGAGCTGAGCCAGGCTCTGCACGCCCGCCACCTTGGTCGCGCCGACCTGGAAGGTCGGGGTGGCGTTGATCTTGTCGACCTCGACGGCGTTATTGACCCGCTCCTGCAGGGCGGCGGTGGCGGCGGGGTCGGTGATGCAGGCCATGACCTGATCCTCGCTCAGCCCGGCCGCGCCGCCGATCCGCTTCAGGACGGCGAGCACCTTCTGCGTGTCCAGGTTCCCGCTGGCGTCGGCGCTGGCGAACAGCTCCGGTTGGCTCTTGAAGACGTCGTCGGTGACGGAGAAATACTTCCCCGGACCGGCGCAGCGGGCGATCAGGAAGCCTGCGGCTGAGATGGCGGCAGGCGCGGTCAGGAACTCGCGGAACACGAACCGCACCTGGCCGCTGTCAACGTACTTCTTCTTGAAGGCCGGAAACACCTCGGCGTTGAAGGCGGCGCAGTGGGGGCAGGTGACCGAGCCCCACTCGATCACCGTCACCTTGGCCTTGGGGTTGCCCATGACCATCTCGATGGGCGGGCTCGCCGTGCTCTGCGGCGCGGCGCCGGCGGGCAGGGCGGCGGCGCAGAGCCCGGCGGACAGCAGGGCGACGGCGGTACGGCGGGAGAAGCGGCGCATGCTTATCCTTACTTCTTCAGCAGGGGCTGGATGACTTCGTCGAACTTGGCCATCGGCTGCTCGCCCTCAAGCTTGGTCCCGTTGATCGAGAAGCTGGGGGTGGCGGCGATCTTGTCGACCTCGATGGCCTTCTTCAGCCGGTCGTTCAGGGCCGACAGGGCTTTTTCGTCCGAGATGCATTCGGTGACCTGCTTCTCGCTCATCCCGGCCGAGGCGCCGATCCGCATCAGAATGCCGCGCACGTCGCCGGTCGTGAACATCTCCTGCTGGCTGTGGAAGACCGCGTCGGTGACGTTGAAATACTTATCTCGGCCGGCGCAGCGGGCCATCAGGAAGCCGGCCGCGGCCACCTGCTCGGGCGGGGTCAAAAATTCGCGGAAGACATAACGGACCTGGCCGCTGTCGACGTACTTCTTCTTGAAGGCCGGGAAGACGTCCTCATTGAAGCGGGCGCAGTGGGGGCAGGTCAGCGAGGCCCATTCGATCACCGTCACCTTGGCGTCCGGATTGCCGATGGAGACTTCCGCGGCGGTCTTGATGTCGCCCGAGTCGCTGGCGGAACCCGAGTTCTTGGCCGGGTTGCAGGCGCTCACCAGGCCGGCGGCGAACAGGACGAGAGCCAGACGGCGAAGAACAGGACGCATGGGGGCGGGTTCCCTTTGGGATAGTTGGCGACTAAAGCGCGATTCCAGCCTTCCGGAGAACCGCGCGGGCGGCGGTTTGTCAATCGCCGCGGCGGAAGACGCCCCGACCAAGACGAAGTAGCGCGGCCTTGAGCTCGCCGTCGGGAACCTCGGCCAGGCCCTTGGCCAGCTCGGCTTCGGCGGCGGCGTCGAGCGGGCCGGTTCCCCGCCGGGCGGGGCGCTTGGCCGTGGCGGCGGGCGCCCGCACGGGGCCCTGGACGATCCGGATCTTGTCGACCGCGCCCTCGCCGAGCACGAGCTTCACCCGCTCCAGAATGTCTGGGGCCTGGTGCTGCACCAGGGCGGCGGCGGGGCCGTCGACCTTCAGCTCCAGGACGCCTGGCCCGCCGCCGCGCGGCTTGGTCAGACGCACGGGCTCGGTCCGCTTGGCCAGGGTCTCGCCGACGATCTCTTTCCAGCGTGCAGCGAGCGGGGAGACGCTCGCGCCGAACCGGGCCTCCAGCGATTTCAGGAAGGGGGTCAGGGCCGTTCCCATGGCCTTGGGCGGCCGGCCGGGCGGACGCGACCGCCGCTGCGCCAGGATGGCGGCGGCCTCGGCGGCGGTGGGGAGCGGGCGGCGGCGCATGGCGGCAATCTACACGCGGATGATAGGAGAGGGGATGGATTCCCTCGCGCTCCGTCGCGCCCTTCTGGCCTGGTACGACGCCAACGCCCGCGCGCTGCCCTGGCGCGTGGGCCCGGCCGAACGGCGGGCCGGGGTCGCGCCCGACCCCTACCGGGTCTGGCTGTCGGAGGTGATGCTGCAGCAGACCACCGTGCCGCACGCCACGCCCTATTACCTCGGCTTCACCCGCCGCTGGCCGACCGTCGTCGATCTGGCGGCCGAGATCGACGGCGAGCTGATGTCGGCCTGGGCCGGGCTCGGCTACTACGCCCGCGCTCGCAACCTGCTGGCCTGCGCCCGCGCCGTGGCGAGCGAGCACGGCGGCGTCTTCCCCGACACGGAGGCGGGGCTGCGGGCCCTGCCCGGCGTCGGCGCCTATACGGCGGCGGCGGTGGCGGCCATCGCCTTCGATCGACCCGCCAATGTGGTCGACGGCAATGTCGAGCGGGTGATGGCGCGGCTCTACGCGGTCGAGGCGCCGCTACCGGCCGCCAAGGACGCGCTGAAGCGGCTGGCCGCAATCCTGGTCGCCGACGACCGTCCCGGCGACTGGGCCCAGGCGCTGATGGATCTGGGCGCCACCGTCTGTCGCCCCAAGGCGCCGCTGTGTGACCGGTGCCCGGTGGCGGGGTTCTGCGAGGCTCTGAAGACCGGCGCGCCCGAGACCTACCCCCGCAAGACCCGTAAGGCCGACCGCCCGCGCCGCTACGGCACGGCCTGGCTGGCGACACGGGGCGGCGAGATCGCCCTGGTCCGCCGCCCGCCCAAGGGCCTCCTCGGCGGCATGCTGGCCCTGCCGACGAGTGACTGGATGTCGGCGCCGCACGAAGCCCCTCCGCCCGCGCCCGGCGACTGGAAGCCCATTGGCGCGGTCGAGCACGTTTTCACCCACTTCGCCCTGACGCTGGAAGTGAAGGCGGCCGAGGTGGATGAGGTTGAGAGTGCGATCTGGACGCCGCTCGGTCAGGCGGGCGATGGATTGCCGAGCGTGTTTCTGAAGGCGCTGAGGGTCTTAGCGCGCCCAAACCTTCTCTAACTCGGCTTTCCCCCGCGAAGGGCGAGGATCCGGGCTTTTTATGAAGCGCGGCGGCGGCCTAAACCTGGGTCCCCGCCTCCGCGGGGACGCTCGGAGTGAACCTAAGCCAATCCCGCTCGGACCTTCGCCCGCAGCGCATCGATGGGCGCCAGGCCCCGGTCGGTCTTGATGTGCCAGAAGGTCCAGCCGTTGCAGGCCGCCGCGTCATCCACCAGGGCGCCGAGCTTGTGGATCGAGCCCGACAGGTCGCCGGCCACGAGGCTTCCGTCGGCACGCACCTCGGCGGTGCGCTTGCCCTTGGGGCAGTAGAGCCGGTCGCCGGGGCTGAGCAGGCCCGCCTCGATCACCATCCCGAAGGGAATGCGGGGTTCGGAGCGCTTGGCGTTGGTCACCGCCAGCTGCTCGCCGGTCAGAGGCCGCACCGCCTTGATCCGCTTCTTGGCCAGCTCGATATAGCCGGGGTCGCGTTCGATGCCGATGAACCGACGGCCCAGGCGCTTGGCGGCCGCGCCCGTCGTGCCCGAGCCGAAGAAGGGGTCGAGCACCACGTCGCCGGGCTTGGTCGAGGCGAGCAGGATGCGCAGCAGCAGGGCCTCGGGCTTCTGGGTCGGGTGGCCCTTATGGCCGTCTTCGTCCTTGATCCGCTCCTCGCCGGTGCAGATCGGCAGGAGCCAGTCCGAGCGCATCTGCAGGTCGTCGTTGGCGACCTTGAGCGCGTCGTAGTTGAAGGTGTAGCGCCGCTGGCCGCGCGACTTGGCGGCCCAGATCAGGGTCTCGTGGGCGTTGGCGAAGCGGGTGCCCTTGAAGTTCGGCATCGGGTTGGTCTTGCGCCAGACCACGTCGTTCAGCAGCCAGAAGCCGATGTCCTGCAGCGCCGACCCGACCCGGAAGATGTTGTGATAGCTGCCGATCACCCAGATGGCGCCGTCGTCCTTCAGCACCCTTCGGCACTCGGTCAGCCAGGCGCGGGTGAATTTGTCGTAGGTCTCGAAGCTGTCGAACCGGTCCCACTCGTCGTCGACCGCGTCGACCTTGGAGTTGTCGGGCCGGTGCAGATCGCCGCCGAGCTGGAGGTTGTAGGGCGGATCGGCGAACACCAGGTCGACCGACTTGTCCGGGAGCGCCGCGAGGGCCTCCAGGCAGTCGCCCATGATGATCTTCTCGGCCTCAACGCTCATTAGTCCCTCCGTCGCGGAGGACCCTGGCCGGAACGCGGTTAAGGCCGAGCTAACTGTGGTGCGTCCTTCGAGACGGCCGCTGCCGCGACCGCCTCAGGATGACGAGGGTGTGGGGCTCTCAGCCCTCGCCCGCCAGAAGCGCCCGCAACGGCGCCCAGGTCATCCGATGGGCGGGGCACGGCCCCAGCGCCTTCAACGCCGCCATATGCGCCGGCGCTCCGTAGCCCTTATGCGAGGCGAAACCATAGCCGGGATGGATCTCGTCCATCTCCTGCATCAGCCGGTCGCGCGCCACCTTGGCCAGGATCGAAGCCGCCGCGATCGACAGCGACAGGGCGTCGCCTCCGACCACCGTCTTCACCTCGCAGGGCAGCTTGAACGCATAGTTGCCGTCGACCAGGGCCAGTTCGGCGGCGGGAGCCAGGCCCTCGACCGCCCGGCGCATGGCCAGGCCGGTGGCGTGCAGGATATTGAGTTCGCCGATCTCCTCGACCGAGGCGAAGGCCACGCTCCAGGCGACGGCCAGGCCCTTGATCTCCAGCTCCAGCGTCTCGCGCGCCTTGGCGGTCAGTTTCTTGGAGTCGTCGATCCCGGTCGGCACGGCTTCGGATCGCAGAATGACGGCGGCGGCGCAGACCGGCCCCGCCCAGGGCCCGCGCCCGGCCTCGTCCACCCCGCAGACCAGGGCGGGGTGATGCAGCTTCTCCAGCGTCAGGCTGGGGCCCAGACGCGGCTTGCTTTTGAGGGTGTCGATTCGCGGGCTCACTCCAAATGACTACCGCCCGCCCGCCGAAGCGGGCAAGCTAGGCCGTCAGCAAGGGGATGCGGCATGAAACGGCCCAGGATCATCGGACTGGTCGCTGCGGCGGGCGTCGCGGGAATTATGCTTTGCGCCGCCGCCGCGCCTGGCGACAGTCCCAGCTACGCCCCCGACGGGAAGATGATCTTCCCCGCCGACTACCGCGACTGGATCTACCTCTCCTCCGGCATGGACATGTCCTACACCGAGGGCGCCGAGGCCACGCGCCATGTCTTCGACAATGTCTTCGTCGACCGCAAGGCCGCCGCCGCCTTCCGCCAGACCGGCCACTGGCCCGACAAGACCGTCTTCGTGCTGGAGATCCGCTCGGGCGAGGGCGCCGCCTCGATCAACAAGCGCGGCCTGACCCAGACCGAGCGCC
>CANJKM010000006.1 GCA_947474805.1 Caulobacterales bacterium
AGCTCTTGTTGATGTTGTTGGTCCGCACCTCGCCGCCCGCCGCGGCGGTCATGATGTTTAGGCCGTAGATGGTGTTCGGGTACTCGACCTGGGCCTGACCATAGGCGTCGCCGGCGCTCAGCGACTTGGTCACCGTGTTACGGTCGTAGAGGAAGATGCCCGCCACATAGGTCAGCTTCTTGCCAACGGGCGAGATCAGCCGCAGCTCCTCGGACCACTGGTAGCCGACGTACTGGTTGTTGAGGAAGTTGTTGTTGCGGAAGCCCGAGCCCGACGGGCCACGGAAGTTGCGGCTCATGAAGCGGTAGGCGGTCAGCGAAGAGATGGTGAAATCGCCCAACTGATGCTCGATCGACACGGCCGCGCCGCCGGCGCTGGTGTGGCGGTAGGCGTCGTCGCGTTCGGCGATCACCGAGTTGGTCGGGCCGACCCGGTTGCCGAGCACTTCCAGCGCGCTGTTGCAGCCCGGCAGGGTGCGGTCGGCGGCGGGGGCGCTGTTGGGCGTGAAGGCGAAGCCGACCTGAGTCGCCTGGGCCCGCGCCAGGTTGGCGGGATAGCTGCCGTTCAGCGCCGCCGCGGTCGGATAGGGCAGGGTGATCCCCGGCCCGCATTTAGCCCAGGCTTGTGGGAAGTTCGGCTTGTCGAACTGCTGTCGGGCGTCGGCGCTGAAGATCACCGTGGTCTTGTCGGTGGGCTCCCACAAGAACTTGCCGCGGATGCCCTTGGCCTCGCGGCCGCCTTGCTTCTCGCCGAGCGCTATATTCTCGAACACGCCGTTGCGCTTCTGGAACATGACGCTGAAGCGCGCCGCCATCTTGTCGTTGATCGGGACGTTCAGCTGGGCGTTGTCGCTGGTGTCGCCGTGCTCGCCGTAGGTCCCGTTGAAGGCGCCTTCGAACACGCCGATCTTCGGTCGCTTGGTCATGGTCGAGACCACGCCGGCCGAGGCGTTCTTGGCGAACTGGGTGCCCTGCGGGCCGCGATAGACCTCGATGTGGTCGAGATCGGAGATATCACCGCCGATGTCGTCGACGAAGCCCATCAGCACGCCGTCGATCACCATGCCCACAGACTGTTCGGTGCCGCCGTTCTGGCTGTTGGTGCCCGAACCGCGGATGTAGATGGCGTTGGCGCCCTGGATCGAGACCTGGATGCTGGGCGACAGGAACTGCAGGTCGCGCGGCTCCTTGAAGCCCGAATTGGTGAATTCGATCGCCTGTACGGCTGTGACGGCCATCGGCACCTCTTGCACCCGGGCGCTCCTCTAAGCGCCGGTCACCACCACCTGCTCGAGCTCATTGCTTGTCTCGGCGGCAGGCGCCGCGGCTGCGGCCGCTGTCACTATGGCCTGCTGCGCCATGGCCGGCGCGGCCAAGACGAGCGCGCTGGCGGAGCCAAGCAGCCATGCTGCAATCTTTGTCGATTTCATTGCGGGTCCCCTTCGCGCAACCCAGTGGGCTGGCCAAAGAACGGGAGGCGCCAGCCGTTGGGACTTTAATTAAGCCGCGTTGGCGGGGACCGGTTGACGATAATGTTTGAAACTGCTGCGCCGCAGCAAATCTCGCCAGGATGTCGCAGGCGAGTATCTTCGGATCATGCCGGGTTCGACTTGTCCAACCTCTCAAGGTCGTGCGGGCGTGCCGGTTTTTCTTCTGTTTTCTGGTTCCCCTGACCCTGCGCCGTCGCTATGCGACGGCGCTTTCTTTTCGGGTCCTGGGATTGGCGACTAGTGCAGCGTGTCGCCGCTGGCGGTCTGTGTCGTCGCCTCGGTCGAGCCGAGGCCGTTGTAGAAGAGGTTGAGCAGCACCGCTCCGGCGGTCGCTAGCACGATGCCGGAATTCAGCAGCGGGGCCAGGCTCGGCGGCATGAATTGGAAGAATTTGGGCGCGACCAGCGGGATCATTCCGAGCCCGATCGATATCGCCAGAACGAACAGGTTTGAGCGTCGGGAGAAGTCGACGGTCGACAGGATCCGCACCCCCGTGGCGGCGACCACCCCGAACATCACCAGACCCGCGCCGCCCAGGACGAACTGAGGCACGGCCTCCACCAGGGCGCCGAGCTTGGGGCTGAGGCCCAGCACGATCATCAGCCCGCCCGCCGCCGCGCAGACGAAGCGGGAGCGCACACCGGTCACCCCGACCAGGCCGACGTTCTAGGAGAAGGAGGTGTAGGGGAAGGTGTTGAACAGCCCGCCGATGACGGCGCCCAGCCCGTCGGCGCGCAGCCCCCGGATCAGGGCCTTCTGGTCGGCGGGGCGGCCGGTCATCCGGCCGATGGCCAGGAACATGCCCATCGACTCGATCATCACCACCAGCATGACCAGGCAGAGATTGAGGATGGAGGCGGGCTCGAACACCGGGACCCCGAAGGCGAGGGGGCGGATGAGGCCGAACCAGGGCGCGGCGGCGACGCGCTCGAAATGCATCAGGCCGAGCGCGCTGGCGAGGACCGCCCCGGCGCCGAGGCCCAGAAGGATGGCGATATGGCCGACGAAGCCCTTGGCGAAGCGGGTTAGGCCAAGGATGACCATAAGCACGAAGAGGGCGATGCCGAGGTGCATCGGCGCGCCGTAGTTGGGCGCGGACGACTGTCCGCCCGCGGCCCAGTCGACCCCGATCCGCATCAGCGAGATGCCGATCACCAGGATGACCGTCCCCGTCACCAGGGGCGGGAACAGTCTGACTAGCCGCCCGATAAAGCCCGCGGCCAGGAAGCCGAACACCCCCGCCGCGATCACCGCGCCATATATGACCTGCAGGGTGGAGCTGGAACTGGCCCCCGCGCTCTGGCCGGCGGCGATCATCGCCAGCATGGGCGCGACCGAGGCGAAGGTGACGCCCATCATCACCGGCAGGCGTATGCCGATGCCGAACAGGCCGAGGGTCTGGACCAGGGTGGCCAGGCCGCAGGCGAACAGGTCGGCGCTGACCAACATGGCCACCTGCTCGGGCGACAGTTTGAGCGCCCTGCCGATAATCAGCGGCACCGCGACCGCGCCCGCGTACATGACGAGTACGTGCTGAAAGCCCAGCACCAGGAGCTGCTGCGGCGGCGGGACGGCGTCGATGGGATCGGGTCCCATGGCCGTGTCGGTCGGTTCGATCGTGTTTGACATCTGGGTCCCCCGGAGCCGGCAGGATAGGCGGGTCTCGCCGGCCCGTGCGCGCCTTAACTGCGGAAGCAGCCTCAAACGGATTTGGAAGCTGGCGCTCTGCGGCATTTGCGCGAGCGACGCCGATTGGGCGCCGCGCCGAGCCGGCGCCTATTTTTTGGGCGCATGCCTCGTCTTTCAGCCATTCGGCTCTTTTTATCTGTGATGGGTGCGGGTTTCGGCGCCACGCAGAAGGGCAGGAATTGCTGCTGAAGGGATCCGTTGGATCGCAATTTCATCGCGCTAGAGCGATGTGCGGGACGGCGGTCATAAGCCGATGCTGAATGAAATCGCCGTCTTCGTCCGCGCCGTGGAGCTGAAGAGCATCTCCGCCGCCGCCCGCAGCCTCAACCTCTCGGCCGCCGCCGCCAGCCACCGGCTGCAGCAGCTCGAAGAACAGATGGGCGCGCGGCTGCTCAACCGGACCACGCGAAGCCTGCAGCCCACCGAGGCCGGCCGCATCTTCTACGACCACGCCGTCGGGGTCCTTCAGGCGGTCGAGGAGGCCAAGAGCAGTATGGCCCAGGCCTCCGGGGTCGCCACCGGCTCCCTGCGGGTCGCCGCGCCGCTCGGCTTCGGGCGCCGCTTCCTGGCGCCCCTGGTGTCCGAATTCCACGGCCATTACCCCAAGGTCGATGTCCGACTGCGCCTTTCCGACCACGTCGTCGATCTGCTGTCCGAGGCCATCGATATCGCGGTGCGCATGTCGATCATGCACGACTCCAGCCTGATCTCGCGCAAGCTGGCCGACTGTCCGCGCGTGCTCTGCGCCTCGCCCGCCTATCTGGAAAAGCACGGCCGGCCGGAGAAGCCCTCCGATCTCCTCGGCCATAACTGCCTGATCCTGCGCTTCCCCGGTTCGACGGATTCGCGCTGGGCCCTCACCACGCCCGAGGGTCCCGTGACCGTTCCGGTCTCCGGCTCGTTCGACGCCGACGACGGCGACGTCCTGACCGAATGGGCGCTGCAGGACGACGGCATCGTGATGAAGTCCTATTGGGAAGTGGCCGACCAGCTGGCCCGCGGTGAGCTCGAGACGGTGCTCGACGAGTTCGCGCCCGAGCCGCTCAGCCTAGTGCTGGTCTATCCGCACCGACAGCTGCTGCCGATGAAGGTCAGGGTCTTCGCTGACTTCCTGATCGAGAGGACCAAGGGCCTGATCGTCCAGCCGCCCAGCCGCGCGCTGCTCTCGCACGCGGCCTGATCTCCGGTTTCAACCGCGTCGCGGCTGTTTCAGGTGCGGCCCGATCCCGGCCTTTATCCACGCCTAGCTTGGCTGCTGGGTGGAGCCCAGGGCAGGCGAGGATCTGGTCATGAGCAGGCGTCGCGTATCGTTATCCGCAGCCGTGTGGCTGCTGGCGTCCGCCTTGGCGCCGCTACCCGCCCTGGCGCAGAGCTGGCGGGTCCATTCGTTTCCCGAGGCCGGGTTCGCGGTCCAGTTCACCGCCCCGCCCACGACCACCGACGGCGTCTTCAAGACCGCCGGCGGCGTGTCGGTCCCGGCCAAGGTCTACGGCTTCGGCAAGCTGGACGCGCGCTTCGCCGTGACCGTCGCCGACTTCAGCGCGACCGCGATCGACAAGGACCCGGCCATCGCTGCCGCCGTCGAGCGCTGGCGAGGGCAAGGCGAGATCAAGCTCGACGTCGAGGCCCGGATCGACCGTGAGTTCGGCCGCCAGCTCAGTGTGCTGGGGCCCGACGGGAACCGCGTCATCGTCTCCATCTTTTTCGTCGGCCGCCGGCTCTATCTGCTTGAGGCGGAGGCCCCGCCCAGCGCCGCCGGCGACGCCATCCATTTCCAGCAGTCGCTCGAACTGATCGGCCTGGGCGCCGAGGCCTTTCGGCCCGAGAACCGGCCGCAGGGCCAGGGACCTGGCGGTCCCGGCGCCGGCCACCGGCCCATGCCCCCGCCCGAGGCCATCGCGGCCTGCAACGGCAAGACCGTCGGGTCGGAGGTCGAGTTCACCGCGCCGCGCGGAAAGGTGGCCGGGACCTGCGCCCAGTCGCCGATGGGGCTGGTTGCGCGGCCCGGCAGGCCTCCCGGGCCCCGATAGGCAAGCTTTGACCGTTATCAATCGCCCCCGGGGCGTCGCCTTTTAATCTCCGCCCAAAGTGGTTGTTCGGGCCGGTCGGTCCGAGGAGGAGGTGAACGATGGTTCCGATTGCATTGGGATATTTGGGGCTCAGCTCCGCCGACCTCAGCGATTGGCGCAGCTACGGCACGCGCCTCCTGGGCTTCCAGGCCGTCGACAAGACCGCCAAGACCCTCAGCTTCCGCATGGACGACCGCAAGCAGCGCTTCCACATCGAGGAAGACGGCGGCCAGGGCGTGAAATTCTTCGGCTGGGAAGTGGCCGACGCCGCTTCGCTCGACGCCCTCGCCAAGCGGGTCGAGGAGGCCGGCATCCCCGTGGCGCGCGGCTCCCGCGCCCTGGCCGAGGAGCGTCACGTCAAGGATCTGATCGTCTTCGCCGATCCCCTCGGGCATCGCGTCGAAATCTTCCATGGCCCGGAGATCGCCTCCGATCCCTTCACCGCCGGCCGAACCATGTCGGGCTTCCGCACTGGCCCGCTCGGCATGGGCCACATCGTGATGACCGTGGAGTCGATCGACGCCATCGCGCCCTTCTACGAGAACGTCATCGGCATGAAGCTGAGCGACTGGTACTCGCACCCGTTCAAGGCGCGCTTCTTCCACGTCAACCAGCGGCACCACAGCCTGGCGATCGTGGAGACCGGCAAGCTCGGCATTCACCACATGATGGTCGAGACCTTCATGTACGACGACATGGGCCAGGCGCTCGATCTGGCCAATATGGAGCAGGGCAGACTGGCCGTGACGCTCGGCCGCCACGCGGGCGACTGCATGACCTCCTTCTACACCTGGACCCCGTCGGGGTTCATCTGCGAGTACGGCTGGGGCGGCGAGTCGATCGACACGAAGAACTGGGTGCCGTTCGAGCGCACCCAGGGGCCCAGTATCTGGGGCCACGACCGCTCCTGGCTGCCGCCCGATAAGCAGCTGGCGGCGCGGGCGATGCGGATGAAGAACGCCGAGAACGGCGTCCGTCGCCCGGTCCAGGTCATCGACGGCAACTACAACCGCATGGAAGGCGCCTGTCCCTGGTGGGACAAAATGAAGGCCCAGGGCGCGCGCTAGCCGCCGACGGATCAACACAAGGCGACGGCCCCGGATCACAGCGATCCGGGGCCTTTTCTTTGTCCGGTCGATCCGGAGGGGCGGGCGCCTCGGCCACGCTCCAGCCCTGTCTCAGGCTCTAAGGTCGGAAGCCGAGCCCCCAGAACTCAGCCACCGAACTGAGCCTCGGGTCTGAGGCCCCGGGCCACGCCTCAGCGCAATGCCCCGACACGGGCCGGTATCGAAACCCTAGGGACCAATTCAGATCAGCCTCACCCCGCCCAAGGTTGTCGCTCAAGGCGCAAGCCAAAGCCCGGGGCCGTCAGGGTTCCCGGGCTTCTGCTGTAGAGGGCGCAAGAGGAAGGGCCCGCTCCGGGGGAAGCGGGCCCTTTAGACGGCGAGCCTTAACGGACCTGGGGGAGGCCGCTCGGCTAAGTCGCCGACTAGATCAGGAAGCCGACCTTGCGGGCGCAGATGATCACGGCGGCCCAGAAAACGATCGACAGCAATCCGGCGATCTTGGCGGCGCCGGTCGTCGGACCGACATCCCAGCTGTCCACATTGCGGTAGGTCATGAAGTGGAAGATCACCATGTTCAGGCCAGCCAGGGCCATGAAGATGTACTTGGCGTAGAAGTAGCCCAGCGCCATATAGTCGGCCGCGCGGGCGGTGAAGAGCACTGTGCCGGTGATCGCCGCGAAGACGAAGGCGGTCCATGTCCAGGGAAGCAGGTCCTTGGTCAGAGCGCTGACGCGTTGATTGGTCGAGGCGACGCCTAGAAGCCGCAGATCCACCACCAGGATGCTCCCGGCGACGATGGTCAGGGCGAAGACGTGCAGGGTTTCAACGGTCGGGAATATCCAGGTCGATTCGGCGACCAGCCGCCCGATCGGCGATGCCTGTAGGGGTTCGAAGAGGGTAGAGAGGGCCATGTTTGCGGCTCCTTGGTTGCGCCCGCGGGCGCTGGGAGAAAGGTGGAGGCTGAGGCTTGCCGCGGCTTAGGGGCCGTAGGCGATCCACCGGCCGGCGGTGATGATCAGGGCCCACAGGACCAGCGAGATGATGGCGATCAGCTTGGCCGTGCCTTGGGTTTCAGGCGCGCCCCAGAGCGGAGAGTCGGCCTTGGCGCCCGCGGCCATCGCCCAGGTCAGCGTCCCGACGATCACCAGGGCGGCCATCTTGATCTGGAAGTAGAGATTGAGGATCGCCCGCGTCGGCTCGGCCGCCATCAGCAGCAAGCCGGTCAGGAGCAGCACCACGACGCCCCAGCCGATCCAGGGGGCGAAACGGCGCGAGAGAGGGGCGAAGGGTTGCCCTCGGCCCACGACGCCCAGGATTCTCATGTCGAGCCACAGGGCCGAGAAAAAGACCGCCGCAACGGCCATGATATGGACCGCTTGGATGGTCGGGATCGTCCACGCCGTATCCCCCAAGTAGAGGCTGAGCGGCGTGCGACCCACCCAGTCTAGGAATGAATTCATCGATTCGTTCTCTTTGATTTTCTCCAAGAAAACCTTGGATCTTGGCCATTAGGCCGCGCGGCGCGCCCTGCCTCCTTGATCCCGGTCAAGGCTGGCGGGAAAACTTTGGAAAAAAGCGCCGCTCAAGGCGCGGGCGCGTTGTCGAAGACGCGAGCGGGCGGCGCGGCGGACGGTTTTCCATCCGCGATCTCAACCTGCCTCCGTTGGAGGCGGAAGCCCGATTTGGCGCGCAAATTTTGACCGTTCCGCCAGGTCTTCCAGCCGTTTGGGCCCGCCGCGGGGAACCGCGCGAGCGTGCGCCGCCGAACCGGTCGTAACTGACCCGACAGTGCAGAGTCAGCCGGAGTACGGATCCATGTTTACAGATATCGACGGCCTCAGCCGCCGCGCCTTTCTAGAACGCCTCAGCGCCGCGGGAGGCACGGCCCTCCTGATGACCGGCATGAGCGCGCTCGGTTTCGGCATAGCCTCTGCGGCGGTGGCGCCCCCGGTGATGAGCGGCGGCAAGGGCAAGAAGGTGATCGTGCTCGGCACCGGCGTCGCCGGCCTGACCTCGGCCTATGAACTGACCAACGCCGGTTACGACGTCACCGTGCTGGAGGCCCGCGACCGGGTCGGCGGCCGCTCCTGGACCGCCAAGAAGGGGACCAAGCTGACCGAGCTCGGCGGCGAGGCCGAAGTCTGCGACTTCGAAGAGGGCCAGTACATCAACCCCGGCCCGTGGCGGATCCCGTATTTCCACCGCGGCTATCTCCACTACGCCAAGAAGTTCGGCGTGCCGCTGGAGCTGCTCAACAACGACAACGACCGCTCCTACATCAACTACGAGAAGGGCACGGGCCCGCTCGCCGGCAAACCGATCCGCAAGGTCGAGGTCGCCGCCGACATGCGCGGCTACGCCGCCGAGATGCTGGCCAAACAGGTCAAGCAGGGGGCGCTCGACGCCCAGTTCACCGCCGGCGACAAGGAGCTGTTCCTCGACTACCTGAAGAGCGAGGGCTACCTCGAAGGCGCGGACCTGAAATACTTGGGCGCCGAGGGCCGCTCGCCGCTCGTCAATCCGGGCGCGGGTCTCGATCCCGGTCCGGGCGTCGAGTCCAAGCCCTACGCCATGACCGACATCCTGCACTCCAACACCTGGAAGGTGCTCCGCTCCATCTCCAACCTCGACCAGCAGCGGACCATGTTCCAGCCGGTCGGCGGCATGCACGAGCTGCCCAAGGGCTTCGTGCGCAATATGAAGCCGATCATCAAGCTGCAGCATGTGGTCGAGAAGATCAGCCAGACCCCGGGCAGCATCACCGTCGCCTACACCGACGAGAAGGGGGCCAAGGGCTCGATCACCGCCGACTTCTGCGTCTGCACCATCCCGCTATCGGTGCTGCGCACCATCGAGATCGACGCCTCACCCAAGTTCAAGGAAGCCATCGGCGGCGTCTCCTACGCCCTCGTCGGCAAGATCGGCATCCAGATGAAGTCGCGCTTCTGGGAGGACAACCACCAGATCTACGGCGGCCACATCTATGTCGACGACCCCTTGATCTCGACCATCAGCCTGCCCTCGACAGGCTGGCTCGGCCAGAAGGGCGTCGTGCTCGGCTTCTACCCGCACGGCGCCGCCGCCGCGCGCCTCAGCGGCATGAGCCTGGCCGACCGCAAGGCCTACGCTCTGGCCGCCGGCAAGAAGGTCTTCCCCGAATACGCCGACAGCGCCGAGGGCAGCTTCTCGATGTTCTGGCACCGCACCCCGTTCAACATGGGCGGCTGGGCCGAGTGGACCGAGGAGAGCCGTGCCAAATACTACCCGACCCTGCTTGAGCCCGAGGGCCGGCTCTACCTGGCCGGCGAACACCTCTCCTACCTGACCGGCTGGCAAGAGGGCGGCATCGAGTCCGCTTGGCAGCAGATCGCCAAGCTCCACACGCGGGCCATGGCGGCCTGATCCACCAACGAGGTCTGTAAAGTGTCCTTCAAGCTATTCGTTTCGGCGGCCGCCCTCGTTGGCGCGGCCGCCGTGGCCGGCGCCGTGATCGCCGCGCCCGTGGACGGCGCCGCGACCTTCGCGGAGAACTGCGCCGCCTGCCACCAGCCCCAGGGCCAGGGCGTGACCGGCGCCTTTCCCAAGCTCGCCGCCAGCGTCGTCGTCCAGGGCGATCCGGCCAATCTCGGCTGGATCCTGACCCACGGCCGCGGCGGCATGCCCAACTTCAGCGAGGATATGTCGGACGATCAGATCGCCGCCGTCCTGACCTATATCCGTTCGTCCTGGGGCAATGCGGCGGGGCCGGTCGACGCGGCCCTGGTCAAGGCCCAGCGCGGCGCGCCCAAGCCGGTCGACACCGGGGCGGGCCTGCCCTTCCACTGACGATGCGTGCCGGCCGCTCAGCGCTGGCGCTCGCCATCGCCTTGACAGGTGTCGGGCTGGCGCGCGCGGCCGAGCCCCCAACCGTGCAGGTCGAGATACGGCGCGCCGTCGGGATCGTCGGCGGCTTCACCAGCGAGGAGCCGGCCCTGCGCCAGGAGCGGCGGGCGCGAGAGCCTTCGCCGGGCTTCCTGCTCGGAGTGGCCCTCGGCGCCTGGATGAACGCCGCCGCCCAGCTCGACTTCGACCTGAAGAACCCCCAGGCTATGGGCCCGGCTCACGCTCACCTCGGCAAGGAAGCGAACGACCTCCTGCGAGATGAGTGTCGCGAGGAGGCCGTGGCCTTCGACCATATGGAGAGCCGCGCCAAGGCGCTCGAACTCACACCCGAGCAGGTGGTCGCCGCTGGCAGGGTGTCCGACGGCGGCACGGTCGAGCTGTGGATGCAGCGCCGGCCGGGACCGCCCAAAGCCTGCCTCTAATGCCCAGCCGCCACCGACGCCCCGATCCCCGTCTCTGAACGCACCCTCTGCTCGTCGAACCCGGCCCGGTCGATCAGGGCCCGCGGGCTGTTGTCCAGCAGTGAGACCAGCCAGATCGTCAGGAAGGCGACCGCCATCGAGAAGATGGCCGGCGAAGTGTAGGGGAAGATCGCCTTCTCGTGGTGCAGCACCGTAACCCAGATCGAGGGCGACAGGATCATCAGCACGAGCGCCGTCAGCAGGCCCGCGAACCCTCCGACAACAGCCCCGCGCGTGGTGCAGCCCTTCCAGAGCAGCGACAGCAGCAGGACCGGGAAATTGCCCGAGGCCGCCAGGGCGAAGGCCAGCGAGACCATGAAGGCGATGTTCTGCTTTTCAAACACGACGCCCAGCAGGATGGCGAAGACGCCGAGCACCACGGTGGTGATCCGCGAGACCCTCAGCTCCGCCCCGGAATCGGCGGCGCTCTTGCAGAAGACCGTCGCATAGAGGTCGTGGCTGATGGCCGAGGCGCCCGACAGTGTCAGGCCCGACACCACCGCGAGAATGGTCGCGAAGGCCACCGCCGAGATGAAGCCGAGGAAGACATCGCCCCCGACCGCCTTGGCCAGGTGGATGGCGGCCATGTTGCCGCCGCCGAGCAGCGCGCCCGCAGCGTCCAGATACTGCGGATCCGACGCCACCAGCACAATGGCCCCGAAGCCGATGATGAAGGTCAGGAGGTAGAAATAGCCGATCCAGACCGTGGCCCAGAGCACCGATTTGCGGGCCTCCCGCGCGTTCGGCACCGTGAAGAAGCGCATCAGGATATGGGGCAGGCCGGCGGTGCCGAACATCAGCGCCATGCCGAATGAGATGGCGCTGATCGGGTCCTTGATGAAGTTGCCGGGCCCCATGATCGACCGGCCCTTGGCGGCGGCCGCGACCGGATCGAGGCCGGTGGCGGTCGCCAAATCGGTCTTCACCTGCACCGCCCGCATGAACAGGCTCTCGGGCGAGAAGCCGACCTTGGCCATCACCATGACCGACATGAAGCTCGCCCCGCCGAGCAGCAGCACCGCCTTGGTGATCTGCACCCAGGTCGTCGCCTTCATGCCGCCGAACAGGACGTAGAAGATCATCAGCACCCCGACGATGGCGACGGCGGAACCATAGGGCAGGCCGAACAGCAGCTTGATCAGCTGCCCCGCCCCGACCATCTGGGCGATCAGATAGAAGGCCACCACAGTCAGGGTCGAGAAGGCGGCGAAGCTGCGCACCGCGGGCTGGGCGAAGCGGAAGGAGGCGACGTCCGCGAAGGTGAACCGGCCGAGGTTTCGCAGCTTTTCGGCCATCAGGAACATCAGGATCGGCCAGCCGACCAGAAAGCCGATCGAGTAGATCAGCCCGTCGTAGCCGTCGGTGAAGATCTGCGCCGAAATGCCCAGGAAGGAGGCCGCCGACATATAGTCGCCGGCGATGGCCAGGCCGTTCTGGAAGCCCGTCACTCCGCCGCCCGCGGCATAGAAGTCGGCGACCGTATGGGTGCGCTTGGCCGCCCAGCGGGTGATGGCCAGTGTCAGGGCGACGAAGCCCGCGAACATCGCGATCGCCGTCCAGTTGGTCGGCTGGCGCTGGGTCTGTCCCTCGATGGCGGCGGCCAGGGCGGGGAGGGGAAGGAATAGGGCGGCGGCGGCCAGCAGGTTGCGAGCCCTCACTGGGCGGCCTCGTCGACGATGGCCTTGGTCAGGGCGTCGAACTCGGCGTTGGCGCGCCAGACATAGAGACCGGTGATGGTCACGGTGAAGACGATCAGCCCGAACCCGATCGGCACGCCCCAGGAGATGATTCCGTCGCCCACGGGCTTCGCCAGCAGAGCCTTGTCGAAGGCGATCAGCGAGACGTAGCCGAAATAGGCGATCAGCATAGCGACGGTCAGCGTCCAGCCGAAGCGCGTCCGTTTTCTCGTCAGTTCCTGGTACTTGGCGCTGGCCTGAACCCGCGCCGCCAGTTCGCTCGTCGTCATCGTGCGTTCCCCGGTCGTCTCTGACGCCTAGTAGGGCCGCTTGAGCGTCGCGAGGAAAGCAATTCCAGCGCGACGTCCGGTCCCGGATCGGTTTGTGCGAAATTTAGCCGAGACGAGGCGCGCGCATCGGGCTGATATGGCGATCAACCCGCCGCGCGGACGGTGGGAACGCGCCGGAGGAACCATGTCCAAAGCCATCGCCGTCCTGACCCTGGCCTGCGCCCTCGTGGCCACCGCGGCGGCCGCTAAGCCAAGGCCGCTGACGACCCAGGACTATATCGACATCCATCAGCTGAACGGCCGCTACGCCCTGGCCACCGACACCGGGGACGGGCTGGGCCGCGCGGCCACCTTCACGCCCGACGGCAGCTTCCGGGGCTTCGGCAACAACGGCCCCTACGAACCGATCGCGGGGGTCGCCGCCCGCACGACGCAGAACGGCAACACCGGCGGCCGGCACTTCATGGCCAATGAGGTGATCACGGCGACCGAGGAGGGCGCTGATATGACCAGCTACGCCCTGATCCTGCGGCCGCAGAACCAGGAGCGTCAGCCGGTCGTCGGGATCGCCTGCTTCTACACCGACAAGCTAGTGCGCACGCGTCAGGGCTGGCGGTTCAAGACCCGAGCGGTCTGGTGCGACAGCGACCCGGCCTCGCCGTTCAAGGCCAAGGTTCCTTAGCGGAATCTAGCGTTCCAGCGTCTTCAGATATCGGATGATGTCGGCGATCTGGGTCGCATCGAAGCGAAACGCCGGCATGGCGTTGTGTCCGGTGACGATGCCCTCCGCGAGCGCCTCCTCCAGGTTCTGCACGTCATAGCGTTTGTGCAGGTCGCGGAAGAGGGGCGCTCGCGGCTCGGGGCTTGCGCCCGTGCGCCCGACCGCGTGGCAGGGTGAACAGTTCTGCCGCACCAGGGCGCCGCCTCGCGTCACCGAGGCGCTGGTCTGCGCCGCCGGCGCGGGACTGGCGGCCAGGGCCGCCAGCAGGGCTAGCGATGCGCCAAAGTGGCGGTTTTTCACAGCGGGTGCGTCCTACGCTTCTCGATCAGGCCTGCACGACCCACTCGCCGTTCGCGGCTCGGCAGGCGGTGTAGCGCTGGGTCTCGGGCGAGCCCGCCTGGGTCCGGATCGTCTGGTCGAAGGTGCGGCAGTTGGAGGCTTGGGTGGTTCCCGCGGCTGGCCGGACGACTGACTCGGCCACATAGCCCACTCCGACACCGTTGCGCCCGGCCAGAAGCCAGGAGCCGGTGCGGGCCAGGGCGTCGAAGCCTTCGCCAGGCGCGAGCCGGCCCACGACGGGCGAGGAGGTGGAGGGCGAGCCCCGCAGATTGGCGGTGTTCCTGGCCTGGTAGCGGCCGCCGGCCCCTTCATAGCTGGACGCCAGTTCGACGCCCGAGGCCAGCCGCAGGCCGCTCATCGACACGGGCGCGGCCTGGCCGCCCACCATCCGGATGTCGCCCGAGGCGCCGGTCTCGTTGTTGCTCCAGCTGCCGTCGCGGTTGCTGTTCAGCGCCTGCTGCGTGGCCGCCTGGGCCTTGCGCTGGTCGCTCTTGTTCATGCGGCAGCCGATGTAGGAGCCCGCCGCCGCGCCGACCGCCGCGCCGAGGACGGTGCCGAGCGTGCGGCTGTTGCTGCCGGCGACGCGATTGCCGACCACCCCGCCGACTACGCCGCCGATCACTGCGCCCTGGCCCTGTTTCCCGCCGCCCGCCTGGCAGCTGAAGATCGACGACAGGGGCTTGAGCACCTGGGCCGAAACGGTCGGCGCTTGCGGGATGGCGAGGGCGAGGGCGGCCAGGGCCGCCGTGGCTTGAACTGCGCGCATGGGTGTCTCCTCCATGACCGCTCGGGAGTCGGTCTTAATGGCCAAGCTTGAACCTGGGACGCTCGGCCGTCGAGCTGAGAAGGAGTCGCAAGTCTCGCCAAGGATCAGTGCGGTATCATCCCGGGGAAGAGGTACTGCTGGGCCATGACCAGAAGGCCCATCAGCAAGGTCAGGATCACGCTGTGCTTGAAGGTCCGGGCCAGGACCTCGCCCTCGCGGCCGCGGAGCTCGTTGGTCGAGGTGCCGGTGGAGATGTTCTGCGGCGAGATCATCTTGCCCAGGACGCCGCCCGAGGAATTGGTCGCGGCCATCAGCACCGGATCGAGGTTGAGCTGACGCGCGGCCACGACCTGAAGATTGCCGAACAGGGCGTTGCCCGAGGTGTCGCTGCCGGAGAGGAAGACCGCGACCCAGCCCAGGAAGGCCGACAGCAGAGGGAACAGGAAGCCGACCGAGGCGACCCCGAGGCCCAGGGTGTAGGTCATGCCGGTGTAGTTCATCAGATAGGCCAGGCCGACAATCAGCATGACGGTCAGGGCGGCGAGCCGGGTCTGCACCGCGGCGGCGGCGATGGCGGTCAGGAACTGGCGGGGCTTTAGCCCGACGATGGCGGCGGTGATGACGGCCGAGACCAGGATGGCCGTGCCGGTGGCGAGCGGCTGGAAGTTCCAGATCGCCGGATAGGCCTTCTCATAGAGGGTGATGAAGACCTGATTGTGCAGGGCGGGCCATTCGACGGCGATCTGGCCGATGGCCGAGACCTTGAAGTGGGTCCAGGCGATGACGAGGGCGGTGAGCACCAGCCAGGGAATCCAGCCCTGCCAGGTGGCGACGGTGGAGGCCGGCGCGGCCGTCTCCGGCGCGGCCGCCAGGGCGAACTCCGGGTCGTGCGGCAGGCGCCACAGCTTCAGGAAGGCCAGGGTGACCAGAAGGGAGATCAGCGAGGCGAGGACGTCGGTGAGGGCGTAGCCGATGAAGTTGGAGGTCGCGAACTGGGCCAGGGCGAAGGAGCCGCCGGCCACGACCAGCACCGGCCAGACGCCCTTCAGCGCCCGGAAGCCGGCGTAGAGAACCACGGCGTAGAAGGGCAGCAGCATGGCCAGGAAGGGCAGTTGCCGCCCGACCATGGCGCCGAGCACTTCGGGGGAGAGCTGGGTGACGGCGCCGAGCGTGGTGATCGGGGCGCCCAGGGCGCCGAACGCCACTGGCGCGGTGTTGAACATCAGGGTGAAGACCACCGCCTCCAGCGCCGGGAAGCCGAGGCCGATCAGCAGGGCGCTGGTGATGGCGATCGGGGCGCCGAAACCGGCGACGCCTTCCAGCAGGCAGCCGAACGAGAAGCCGACCACCACCAGCACAACCCGGCGGTCGTTGGGCAGATGCTGCACCAGCCAGCGGCGGAAGGCGTCGAACCGGCCCGAAGCGACCGCGATATTGTAAACAAGCAGGGCGTTGAGCACGATCCACATCACCGGCCAGACGCCGAAGGTGGCGCCCGCCGCGATGCTCGACAGGGCCATGACCGGCGGGGCCTTCCAGACGAACAGGCCGATCAACAGTCCCACCGCCAGGCCGGCCGCCGCCGCCTGCCAGGCCGGACGCCTTAGGATCCCCAAGAGCACCAGCACCGTCGCGATCGGTATGGCCGCGACCAGGAAGGAGAGCGGCAGGTTGCCGGCGACCGGCGTGACGAGCTGATGGAACATGGGTCTCCCTTGGCCCCGTCTCGGGAGCCCGGTTCTTATCGTTGAAGCCCAGCAAAGCAGGCTTTGCCTTGCCTGACCACGGGGGACCGGCGAGGTTGCGCCGATGATCCCCGACGAGTCCTGGACCGACGCCCGCGCCCGCGCCGCCCTTCGCCGCATGTTCGACGCCGCCGTCGACAGCGCCGATCCTCGAAAGGCGCTCGCCCCCTACCTGCCCGAGCCGCCCAAGGGCCGCTGTGTCGTGGTCGGCGCCGGCAAGGCCGCCGCCTCCATGGTCGTGGCCGTCGAGGGCGCCTGGCCCCATGTCGATCTCTCCGGTGTGGTGGTTGCGCCCCACGGCTATGTCTTGCCGACCGCGCGCATCACGCTCATGCAGGCCCGCCACCCCGTGCCCGACGAAGGCAGCGAGGCGGCCGCGCGGGCGATCATGGCCGCTGTCCGGGGCCTGTCGCCCGACGATCTGGTGCTCGCCCTGATCTCGGGCGGCGGCTCCTCCCTGATGGCCCTGCCGGGCGAGGGACTGACCCTTGCCGACAAACAGGCGGTGAACCGTTTGCTGCTGGCGTCGGGCCTCGATATCCGGACGATGAACATGGCCCGCAAACGGCTCTCGGCGATCAAGGGCGGCAAGCTCCTGGCCGCTGCGGCCCCGGCCCGGGTGGTGACCCTGGCGATCAGCGACATCCCCGGCGACGACCCCGCCGCCATCGCCTCGGGCCCAACGGTTCCCAACCCGGACGCGGAGGCCGACCTCTCCGCAGTCGTGCAAAAACTGGGAGACGCCTTGCCGCCCGCCGCAGCCCAGCGACTGATGCGTCCCGAGCCCGCCGCCGGCGGCGCGGTCGACTTCCACCTCATCGCCACACCGGCCAAGGCCCTGGCCGCTGCGGCGAGGGCGGCCCGTGAACTGGGACTGGAGCCCGTCGTCCTCGGCGACGCCATCGAGGGCGAGTCCCGCGAGGTTGCGGTGGCGATCTGGCGGCGAAGTGGTGTTCGATTTGCGGCGCCGACCGTCCTGCTCTCGGGCGGCGAAACCACCGTCACCCTGTCCGGAACTAAGCCCGGTCGCGGCGGCCGAAACACCGAATTCGCCCTGGCGCTGGCCTGCGAACTGCAAGGAAAATCAGGCGTCTGGGCCCTGGCGGCCGACACCGACGGCGAGGACGGCGCCAGCGGCGGCGGCGCCGGAGCGATCGCTTCTCCCGACACCCTGGCGCGCGCCGCCAAGGCGGGTCTCGACCCGGTCGCCATGCTCGACGGTCACGACAGCGGCAGCTTCTTCGACGCTCTGGGCGACCTTCTGGTCACGGGACCAACGCTGACCAACGTCAACGACTTCCGCGCTATCCTGGTCGTCTAGACTAGGCGCGGCACGACATAGGGGCCTTCGGGGATGAAGGCGACGGCAGGGTCGCCCGAGGCCGCCACGCTGCGCGCGATCGCGGCGGCGAGATCGGCGATGATCTCCACGCCGGTAAGGGCCTGTTCGCCTTCGGTCAGGCCTGGGGCGTAGAGCTGAATTCTGCCCTTACGCATGGGCTTGAGCTGCATCTCGGTCTGCCACTCGTCGATGTCGGCCAGCGACTTGGCGGCGATGGTCGCTAGGAACCGGTCGGGCCCGAGCTCGACCAGCCGGGCCTGCGCCTCCCGGAATTCGGGCGAGCCAAATCCCTCGGAACAGGCCGAGGCTACGATCAATGTGCCGCCCGGCTCCAGGATATCGAGCGGCGTCACCATCGACTTGATGGTCTGGTAGTAGGTCTTGTCGAGCGGATAGCCGGCGCTGGATGTCACCACCGTCTTGTATCGGCGCGGGGTCGGGGCGCGCACCCCGTCCTCGACGAAGCGGACGGCGTCGGCGTGGCTGGCCAGCACCTCGCCGAAACTGACCTTCACCAGGTCGCGGTCCTCGTCGAGCACGGTGTTGACCGCATAGGCCTCCCCGACCTTCTTCAAGACCTCCAGCTGCTCCTCGTGCAGCGGGTTGCCGATCAGGTTGCACTGGACCGCCAGCGGGTCGGACATGAAGCGCGAGGAGTGGAAGGTGCGGATGGTCTTATGCCCCGCCACGCCCGGCGCGATCACCTTGCGGCCGCCAGACCAGCCAGCCATGAAGTGCGGCTCCACCAAGCCGGTGACCACGCGCAGGTCGGCTTCCATGAACACCCGGTTGACGAAGACCGGCGTGGCGCGCGTCGGGGTCGGGCCAAGGTCGACCATGGCCTGATCGTCGCGGGCGTAGTGGTTCAAAACCTCGACATTCGCCGTCACCCAGGGATCGCCGACCAGCTCCTCCAGCTCCTCGCCGAGGTTGGGGCGATGAAGCCCGGTGGCGATCAGCACCTTGATCTCAGACGCCGGCACGCCCGCGCCCATCAGCCCTTCGATCAGGGGCCGAAGAAAGAGGTGGTTCGGCACCGGCCTCGTGATGTCGCAGATGACGATGCAGGCGCTCTTCCGGCCCCTGATCAGCTCGGCGTAGGGGGCGGAGCCGACGGGATTGGACAGGGCGTCGAGCACCGCCGCGCGCCCGTCCGCCAGTTTAGCGAAGGCTGTCTTGTGCAGGACGGTCGCCTCGACGCCCTCGGGCAAGTCGACGCCCAGATGGCCCCGGTCGAAGGCGAGGTCGACGCGCATCAATGCTCCGCCTTGGCCCGCTGCCGGAACCTGTGCAGCAGGGGCTCGGTGTAGCCGCTCGGCTGGGCCACGCCTTCGAACACCAGCGCGCGCGCTGCCTGGAAGGCGAGGCTCTTGTCCTCACGGCCGGCCATCGGCTGGTAGAGCGGATCGCCCGCGTTCTGGCCGTCGACCTTGGCGGCCATACGCTTGAGCGCCGCGTCGATCTGTTCGGCCGTGGCGACGCCGTGCAGCATCCAGTTGGCCATATGCTGGCTGGAGATCCGCAGGGTGGCGCGGTCCTCCATCAGGCCGATGTCGTGGATGTCGGGCACCTTGGAGCAGCCGACGCCCTGGTCGATCCAGCGGACTACGTAGCCGAGGATGCCCTGGGCGTTGTTGTCGAGTTCGTCGGCGACGTCCTTGGCGGTCCAGTTGCGACCCGGCTCGGCCAGCGGGATGGTCAGGAGATCGCCCAGCGGCGCGACCGGCTCGGCCGCCCGCTCGGCCTGGCGCTTGAAGACATCGACCTGATGGTAGTGGGTCGCGTGCAGCACGGCGGCGGTGGGGGAGGGCACCCAGGCGGTGTTGGCGCCGCTCATCGGGTGGCCGATCTTCTGGACCAGCATGTCGGCCATGCGGTCCGGCGCGGCCCACATGCCCTTACCGATCTGGGCCTTGCCCGATAGGCCGCAGGCGAGGCCGATCTGAACATTGCGGTCCTCATAGGCCTTGATCCAGGCCGAGGCCCGCATCTCGGCCTTGGCGACCATGGCGCCCGCGCGCATCGAGGTGTGCATCTCGTCGCCGGTGCGGTCGAGGAAGCCGGTGTTGATGAAGACCAGACGCTCGCGCACGGCGTGTATGCAGGCGGCGAGGTTGGCGCTGGTGCGGCGCTCCTCGTCCATCAGGCCGAGCTTGATGGTGTGGCGTGCAAGGCCAAGCATGTCCTCGACGCCGTCGAAGAGCCGGTTGGCGAACTCGGCCTCGTCGGGGCCGTGCATCTTGGGTTTGACGATGTAGATGGAGCCGGCGCGGCTGTTGATGAACTGGCCCTGGCGCTTCAGATCGTGCATCGCGATCAGGCTGGTGCAGACCGCGTCGAGGACGCCTTCGAAGGCTTCCGAGCCATCCGGCAGCAGGACCGCCGGCGTGGTCATCAGATGGCCGACGTTGCGCACGAACAGCAGGCTGCGGCCGGGCAGGACCAGCTCGCCTCCGCCGATGGCGGTGTAGGCGCGGTCAGGCTCCAGGGCGCGGGTCATGGCCTTGCCGCCCTTGTCGAAGGTGGCCGCGAGGTCGCCCGTCATCAGCCCGAGCCAATTGCGATAGGCCTCGGCCTTGTCCTCGCCGTCGACCACGGCGACAGAGTCCTCAAGATCGACGATGGTCGAGAGGGCCGCCTCCAGGATCACATCCGAAATCCCGACCGGATCGGTCTTGCCGATCGGGTGACCGCGGTCGACCACGAGCTCGATGTGCAGGCCATAGTGCTTGAGCAGCACCGCCGAGGGATTGGCGGCGTCGCCGCGATAGCCGACCAGGGCGGCGGGGTCTTTCAGCTTGAGCTGGGCGACGCCGAGGTCGCTCACATCCGCCCAGGCGCCCGATTGCAGGGGGGCGGCCTCGTCCAGGAAGGCCCTGGCCTTGGCGATCACGGCTGCGCCGCGGACCGGATCATAGCCCTTGCCGACTGCCGCGCCGGGCAGGGCGTCTGTTCCGTAGAGGGCGTCATAAAGGCTGCCCCAGCGGGCATTGGCGGCGTTAAGGACGAAGCGGGCGTTCAGCACCGGCACCACGAGCTGTGGTCCGGCGAGGCGCGCGACCTCGTCGTCGACGTTCATGGGGCTGACGGAGAAGGGCGCGGGCTCGGGGGCCAGATAGCCGATCTCGCGCAGGAAGGCTTGATAGGCCGCCGGGTCGGGCTTGCCGGGGTTCGTCAGGTGCCAGGCGTCGATTCGCGACTGCAGCGCGTCGCGGGTCGCCAGGAGCTCGCGGTTCACCCGGGTCGCGTGCGCGTAGATGCCGGCGAGGCCCGACCAGAAGCGTTCGGCTCCGATGCCCGTGCCCGGCAGGGCCTCGGCTTCGATAAAGTCGGCCAGGGCCTTGTCGACCTTCAGCCCCTCGCGGTCGAGATAGGCGGTCATTGGCTGCAGAGGCCCGCGGCCGCGATCCCGGCCAGGGCGCAGGTCTCGTCGTTGTCGGAAGTGTCGCCCGAGACGCCGACCGCGCCGATGACTTCGCCGTCCTGGTTCAGCACCAGCACGCCGCCCGCGGCGGCGATCATTCCCATCGGGGCGTTGGCGGCGGCGCTGGCCATGAAGCCGGGCCGGGCCTTGGATAGCTCCTCGAGCGCGCGCGAGGGGCGGCCCATCTGCAGAGCGCCGGCGGCCTTGCCCGTGGCCAGGGCGAAGCGGCCGAAGGGCGAGGGGTCCTGGCGCTGGAAGGCGACCACATGGGCGCCGGGATCGAGCACGGCCACGCCGAGCGGTGCGAGGTTCATTTCCGCCGCCTTGGCGAAGGCGGCTTCGATGATGGTGTTGGCCTGAGCGAGGCTGATGCGGGTCATGAGAGTCTCCGAGAAAAATCGTGGCCCGCCAGGGCCGGGGGAAGGGGGCCGCCGGTCGCCCAGTCGATCAGCTCGACCGTGTGGACCACGGGAATGTTTGCGCCGCTGGCGATTTGGACCATGCAGCCGATATTACCGGCGGCGATGATATCGGGCGACAAGGCCTCGATGTTAAACAGTTTTCGATCGCGCAATTGAGCCGCGATCTTGGGCTGCATGATGTTGTAGGTGCCGGCTGAGCCGCAGCAGAGGTGGCCCTCGGCGGGACTGGCGACGGTGAAGCCGGCGGCGGCCAGGAGCTGCTTCGGCGCCTCGGTCACCGATTGGCCGTGCTGGAGCGAGCAGGCCGAATGGTAAGCGACCTTGAGTCCCCGCCCGTCGCCGGGCGGCAGGGGCGCATCGGCCAGCACCTCGGTGATGTCCTTGGCCAGGGCCGAGACCCGCGCGGCCTTTTCGGCGTAGGCCGGGTCGGCGCGCAGCATGAAGCCGTAGTCCTTTATCGTCGTGCCGCAGCCCGAGACGGTGACGACGATGGCGTCGAGGCCGTTCGTGTCGATCTCGCGGGTCCACAGGTCGACGTTGCGGCGAGCCGCTTCCAGCGCCGCCTCGTGGCGCCCCATGTGATGTACGAGCGATCCGCAGCAGGCCTCCCCAGGGACGAAGGCCACATGGAGCCCGGCCCTGTTCAGCACCCGCACCGCCGCCGCCCGGATTCCAGGACGCAGCACCGGCTCGGCGCAACCCTGCAGCAGGGCGACGCGGCCCCGGCGCACGGGGGCCGGAGAGGTCTCTGGCGCGACCGGCCTCGCCTGGGTGCGGGGGGTGAGGGCGAACATGGCGGCGACGGGCGGGCCGACGATCAGGGCGCCGATGGGCGCCGCCGGTCGTGTCAGCCGCGCGAGCGCCAGGGCCAGGCGGAAGCGTTTGGGATTGGGCAGGACCCAGGCCAGCAGGCTGCGCATCAGCCGCTCGCGCCAGGGCCGCTTGTAGCGTTCCTCGATATAGGCCCGGGCGTGATCGACGAGGTGCATGTAGTTCACGTCGGACGGGCAGGTGGTCATGCACGACAGGCAGGACAGGCAGCGGTCGATATGGAGCACCACCTCGGCCGTCGGCTGGGCCTCGGTCTCCAGCATCTCCTTCATCAGATAGATGCGGCCGCGCGGGCCATCGAGTTCGTCGCCGAGCAGGAGATAGGTCGGGCAGGTGGCGGTGCAGAAGCCGCAGTGGACGCAGCGGCGGATCACCGCCGCCGAGGCGGCCATCTCGGGATCAGCCAGCTGGGCGGGCGAAAACCTAGTCTGCATGGCGCGTGTCCAGGAAGCGGCCGGTCTCGAACACGCCCGAGGGGTCGAAGGCCGCGCGTATGCGGGCCTCCAGCCGCGCAACCCCCGACGGCAGGGGATGCAGGAAGGGCGTCGCCGCCCTCAGCCTCTCGTCGGCGCGGACCAGGACGGCGTGGCCCCCGGCCGCCCCGGCCGCGGCGCGGACCAGGGCCGGGTCGCCGTCGAAGGTCAGCCAGGTCAGGCCGCCGGCCCAGTCGAACAGCCAGCGCGCGCCATGCGGTGCCAGGGCCTCCACCACCATCGGCCCGCCCGAGGGCGGGGTGTTGATCCGCCAGAGCGGCCGGCCGTCGTCGAGCGGCGCGAGGGTCTTCAGGTCATTCCAGAGCGCGTCGGCGTCGGCGCCCGACAGGGCCATGGGGGCTCCCAGATCGCTCCACAGCGCCCGAACCATCTCGACCCGCGCGGCGATGGAGGGGCCAAAACCCTCAAGCCGGATCGCCGTGAGCGAACTGCGCGCGCCCGGCAGGACGGCGGCGGCCTGGATGTCGGTCGGGGCGGCCAGCACGCGGGCGAGCGCCGCCTGGGCCGCCTTGGGCGTGAGGCCGTCCAGAGCCAGTGTGGTCCGTTCGCGGCCCTTGGGCAGCACCTTCAGCGTCACCTCGGTCATGGCGAACAGCCGCCCCCAGCTGCCGGCGGCCAGCTTGGGCAGGTCGTAGCCGGTGACGTTCTTCACGACCTTGGCCCCGGCGACGAAGCGTTCGCCCCGGCCCGAGACCGCCTCGAAACCCAGCAGGTGATCGCGCGCTCCGCCGGCCGAGAGGCGGCGCGAGCCGGAAACCCCTGCCGCGACAACACCGCCGATGGTGGCCGCGCCGACGGCCTGGCCGAAGATGGGGCCGTGGTCGAAGGGCTCGAACGCCAGGTGCTGGCCCTCGGCGTCGAGCAGGGCTTCGATCGTCGATAAGGGCGTTCCGGCCCCAGCGGTCAGCACGAGTTCGGGAGGGTCGTAGTCGATCACGGCGCCAAAGCTGGTCATGTCGAGGATGGCCGCCTCGTGCGGGGCGCCGATCAGGACCTTGGAGCCGCCGCCCCTTATTTCCAGCGTCTCGCCGGCGCGGGCCGCGTCGAAGATGGCGTCGATGACGTCGTCCGTGGTTTCGGGCTTCATCAGAACCGCGGCAGTTCGGGAAAGCGCATCTGGCCGCCGTGGACATGGGTGCGTCCGAGCTCGGCGCAGCGGTGCAGGGTCGGGAAGACCTTGCCCGGATTGAGCAGCAGCTCCGGGTCGAAGGCGCATTTGACCCGCTGCTGATGCGCAAGGTCGGTCTGCGTGAACATCACCGGCATCAGGTCGCGTTTCTCGATCCCCACTCCGTGCTCGCCTGTCAGCACCCCGCCGACCTCGACGCAGAGCCGCAGGATGTCCGACCCGAAGGCCTCGGCGCGGTCGAGCTCTCCCGGCGCGTTGGCGTCGTAGAGGATCAGGGGGTGCAGATTGCCGTCGCCGGCGTGGAAGACATTGGCGACCGCCAGGCCATGGACCTTGGAGAGGGCGGTCATCCGGGTCAGGACCTCGGGCAGACGCCGGCGCGGGATGGTGCCGTCCATGCAATAGAAGTCGGGCGCTATGCGTCCCATGGCCGGGAAGGCCGCCTTCCGGCCGGCCCAGAAGGACAAGCGCTCGGTCTCGTTGGTCGAGGCGCGGCAGGAGACGGCGCCGTTGCGCAGCGCAATGGCTTGCACCGCCTCGACCAGGTGGTCGCACTCGGCCCCCGGGCCGTCGAGCTCGACGATCAGCAGGGCGTCCACGTCGAGCGGATAGCCGACATTGACGAAGGCCTCGGCGGCCGCGATGGCCGGGCGGTCCATCATCTCCATCCCGGACGGGATCACCCCAGCGGCGATCACGTCGGCGACGCACTGGCCGCCCTGCTCCACGGTCGGGAAGCCGATCAGAAGGGCGCGCGCGGTCTGGGGCTTGGGCAGGATGCGGACGGTGACCTCGGTGACGACCGCCAGCAAGCCCTCGGACCCCACCATGAGTCCGACCAGATCCAGCCCGGCCGGATCGAGGTGGCCGCCGCCCAGCCGCAGCACCTCGCCGTCTATGGTCACGATCTCCAGCCCGATGACGTTGTTGGTGGTCAGGCCATACTTCAGGCAGTGCACGCCGCCGGAGTTCTCTGCGACATTTCCGCCGATGGAGCAGGCGATCTGGCTGGAGGGGTCGGGGGCGTAATAGAAGCCGGCCGCTTCGACGGCGCGGGTCACGGCCAGGTTGGTCACGCCGGGCTGAACCACGGCGGTGCGGTTCTCATAGTCGACCGCCAGGATGCGGTTGAAGCGGGCCATACAGAGCAGGACCGAATCGGCCAGGGGCAGGGACCCGCCCGAAAGCGAGGTGCCTGCGCCGCGCGGCACCACCTTCACGCCTTCCCTGCGACACCATGACAGGACCGCCGCGACCTGCTCCACCGTGGTGGGCAGGACGGCGACCATCGGCGGTTGGCGATAGGCCGTCAGAGCGTCGGTTTCATAGGCCTTGAGACTGGGCGGATCGCTGATCACGCCTTCGCCTGGAACAATAGCCCGTAGGGCCGCGACAATCTGCTCGCGGCGGGCGAGGACGGCCTGATCCGGCGCTGGCATGCAGATGGTCATGACGCCCTTCCTCCTGGAAAGGATTGGCGAGGTAAAGGCCCATATGGGATTATCCCCCTGGCCGCGCAGGGAACGTCCCACTGGCCGATGTTGCGCGAGACGCCATTGACGCCGTAAAAAAGAACGGCTTGATAGAGATCAATAATAACACGTCTGATCGGTGGTGATCGGCGGGGGGGCATATGCATCTGATACCGACGGATCCGTCGCACTTCCATTTGCTCGTGAGCGTCTTCCCCTCGGTTGGCCTCCTGTTCGCTCTGTGCCTGTTCACGGCGGCCATCGTCGCCAAGAACGCGCTGATGCAGCGGATCAGCTTCTTCGTCTTCGGCGGTCTGGCCGTCCTCGGCGTGCCGACCTACCTCAGCGGTATGGGATCGATGAAGGGCCTGCCCGCGCGGCCCACCGTCTCGATTGACGCCCTCAACTACCACTATCCCTGGTCGTTCGCCGCGTTCGCGGCGCTTGGGATCACCGGCGCTCTGGCGCTCTGGTCGCTGTGGAAGTCCTGGAAACTTGAGCGTCCGACCCAGAACTCGCTTCACCAGGTTCTCGGCTTCGGTCTTTTCACAGCCGTGCTGATGATCATCGTCGGCGAGCAGGGCTGGGAGATCGCTCACCGCGAGCTGTTCCTGACGTTCAACTACGATCTGACGTCGGCGATCTGGTCGCACATCCACATCATCCTGAACCACTTCCCGACCGTGGGCTTTGTGTTCGGCCTGTTCTTCTACGCGGCCGGCCTGCTCCGGAAGAGCGACCTGATGCTCCGCAGCGGCCTTGTGCTGTTCGTGGCCTGCGCCGTTCTCGCCGCCACCACCTACGTCACCGGCACCGCGGCCATGCTGTCCCTGATCGACTACGAGCAGCCGGGGATCTCCCTGGTCCGGATCAATCAGCACCGCGACTTCGCGATCTACTCGCTGATCGGCCTGGCCTTTACCGGCGGCCTCTCCTGGTTCGAGATCTGGCGCTACCGCTACCTCGGCCGCTTCTCCAAGGTCTCGCTCTACACGGTGCTGGGTTTCGCCATCGTCACCTTCTTTGTCCTGGCCGAGACCGGTCACCTGGGCGGCCAGATCAACCACCCGGAAATCCGCGAGCTGGGCGAAAAGCTGCCCACCGATGCGGCGGCCTTCCTGGGTGCTAAGGTCGAGCTGGCGATCAACACCATCATCTGGTTCGTGCCTTGGCAGACGGTGCACTTCTTCGGCTACACTCTGGTGTTCGCCACCGTGCTCGCCGTGTCCCTGCGCATCTGGGGCGTCTGGAAGGGCATGTCCTTCTCGGCCGTCCACCGGCTGCTGCCGCTCGGCGCCTTCGGGGTTCTGTTCAACATCTTCAGCGGCATGCTGATGGTGATGGCCGATAGCCACCGCTATCTGAACGAGCTCGCCTTCTGGCCGAAGATGTTCTTCCTGCCGATCGGCGCGATCGCGGTGCTGTACTTCTCGCTTTCGGACAAGCTCTGGGCCACCAAGGCCGGGGACGACGCTCCGATGCTGGCCAAATGGGTCGCGGTTCTGGTCTTCGTTTCGTGGACCGTCGTGATCATGGGCGGGCGCCTTCTGCCCTACCTGTTGCTCTAGACCGCGGAGGATCACAGATGGTCGCGCTAAAGCTTTTCTCCGTCGTTATGGCCGTGGTGCTCGTGGTGCTTGGCATCGCGTTCGCGGGCCTGGTCCGCCTCAACAAGGCTGTCGATCAAAGCGATCCCGGGGCCTAGTCCGCTCAAGCGGACGCAACGATAATAAGGGGGACCCTCAGTGGGATTTCTTGAGAACCTAGCAACGACCCCCTATTCGGAGTGGGTCCAGGCGTCTTGGGGGTGGGCTTGGGCCCTGACCATCCATGCATTCGGCAATGCGACCGTGGTCGGTCTGTCGTGGATCATCGCCCTGCGGCTGTGGGGCTTCTTCCGCACCATCCCGGTCACGTCTCTGAAGACCCTGTTCCCGATCATCTGGATCGGCGTCGCCTTCCAGGTCTATAGCGGCGTCACCCTGTGGATATCCAAGCCGCACAAGTACGTTCTGGACTGGGTGTTCGACACAAAGTTCGCCTGCGTCATCCTGGGCGCCGCCCTGACTGTCATCTTCCAGCGCCTCTACAACCGTGAGGCCGCCGGCTGGCAGTCCAACGGCGCGGTCAGCAAGGACGCCAAGACGTGGGGTACGGCCATGGCCATCGCCTGGGGCATGGTGACGGTGATGGGCCGACTGACGGCCTATCTCGGCCAGCTCTACGGCGGCGGCTGATCGCACGCGAGCGATTGGCGAACGTCTTCAAACGCCGGGCCCTCGGGTCCGGCGTTTTTCGTTTGGGCGTTTTCTATTTCTGTGTCGCCAGATAGGCGATGATGTCATCGGCGTCCTTGGTGGTGGAGAGGCCCTTGAACGCCATCCGCACGTTCGGCAGGGTCTTCAGGGGGTTCATCAGATAGGGCTTCATGACGGCGGGGGTCCAGGTGACGCCCGAGGTCTTCATGGCCTGCGAGTAGCGGAAGCTCGGCCCAGTCCCCGCCTTGCGCCCGACAACGCCCCAGAGGTTGGGCCCGATCTTGGTGCGCAAGTCGTTGAGGGTCGCGCCCTTCAGCGAGAAATGACAGCTCTCGCAGATCGCCTTGAACCGCTTCTGCCCATTGACCGGATCGCCGGCAGCGGGGGCCGGCGCGGCGGCCGGCGCGGGCTTTTTCACCGGAACCGCCGGCTTGGTGGCGGCCAGGGTCGGGACGGCGAGCAGAGACACTAGGGCGGCCGCGGTCAGGCGGCGGACGGCGACGCTACGCGAAGAGATCAACGGACGGCCTCTGGTTCGAAACACGGACTCGATAAGTAGCGACGGCGCGGCCTTAGTTCCAGCCGCGCGCGGTGATCAGCGCCTGCAGCGCGGCGATCCGGGTCTCGTCGGAAGGGTGGGTCGAGAGGAACTGCGGCGGAGCGCCGCCCGCGGTGCGGTTCTGGGCCATCAGCCGCCAGAGGGCGACCGATTCCGACGCCCGATATCCGGCCTTGACCATATAGCCGACCCCGAGGGTGTCGGCCTCCAGCTCGTGCTTGCGCGAGAAGGGCAGCAGAACCCCCACCTGTGCGCCCAGGCCTCCGAGGCTCGCCAGCGCGCGGGCGTTGTCGGCGCTGGTCACGCGGCCGGCCGCCGCCTGGGCGCCCGCGATCACCAGCTGCGAGGCCGCGGCCTGGGAGTAGCGCTCGGCCGCGTGCTGGGCGGTCATATGGCCGATCTCGTGGCCGATCACGGCGGCCAGCTGGTCGTCGTTGCGCACGATGGCGAGGAGGCCGGTGTTGACCCCGACCTGACCGCCCGGCAGCACGAAGGCGTTGGCCGTCGGGTCGTCGAACACGACATACTCCCAGGGCCGGTTGGCCAGGCCCACCGCCTGCACCAGCCGCGTCCCCACCGCGCGGACGCGGGCGTTGGCCTGGGCGTCGCGCGAGACCTTGCCCTTGCTGAGCGTGGTGGCCCAGGCGTCCTGCGAGGCCTTGGCCAGCGAGTCGTTGTTGACCAGCAGCAGCTGGTTGCGGCCGAGGTCCTCGTTGTAGGCGCAGGCGCCGAGCGCCAGGACTGAGCTGAGCGCAAGAGCACAGCGCGTGCGTTTCAGGATGGGCATGGCCGGGCTCCCCGTGGTGATCGTCGTTCCCGCCACGCTAAGGCCAAGCTTATCCGGGGGCTAGAGGCGCGCTCAGGCTGCGTCGGGGAGTTCCTCGCTGACAACCTTGAAGCCCACCAGATTGGCGACCCCAAAGGTGTTGGCGATCGGCACGTCGGTCGCGTCCCGGCCCCGGGCGATCAGGACGCGGGCCATCCGGGGGCGATTGTTGCGGGCGTCGAAGGTGTACCAACGGCCGGAGAGATAGACCTCGAACCAGGCGCTGAAATCCATCACCCCGACGACGGGGACGCCGATATCTCCCATATAGCCGGTGCAGTAGCGGGCCGGGATGTTCAGGCAGCGGCAGAGGGCGACCGCCAGGTGGGCGTAGTCGCGGCAGACGCCCAAACCCTCGGTATAGGCCTCGAACGCGCCCTTGGTCGGTCGGGCGTGCTCATAGCCGAAGATGATGTGGTTGTGGACGTAGTCGACCACCGCCTGGACCCGCGCCCAGCCGGTAGGGCCGTTTCCGAAATGCTCCCAGGCGAATTCGCTCAGCCGGTCGGTCTCGCAGTAGCGACTGGACAGGAGGTAGACGAGGAGGTCCTCGGGCAGATCCTCGACCGCGTGCTGGACCGCGTCGGGGGCGAAGTCGTCGACCAGACCTGTGTCGCTGACGATGAAGTCGGCGCTGAGCACCGTCCGGCCGGCGGGCGCCAGAAGGCGGGTGCAGATATTGCCGAAGCCGTCGAGATACTGGCGCGTCGGGATGACCGGGTCGGTGTGCAGGGTGTCGGGGGTCTCCAGGTCCTGCCGCCGCGAGGGGTGGACGCTGACCATCAGCAGCATCGGGACCGGAGCCGGGCAGTCATAAATGATCTCGAAGCCGGTCCGGATGCGCATGGAGGTCCTGGGGGAGGAGGGCTCGTGGCTCGCTCAAGCGCCACGCGCGACCACCATAGACCCCCGCGACGATATCGCCCGGCGTTTTCGTAGATCAGCGGTCGACTTCATCAAAGGAGTCGGCTCAGTCTGACCCGATGCCGACCTATCGCTTCTACCCCCTGGATCAATACGGCGCGATTTGCGGGCCTTACTCGGCCGAGGGTTGCGTGGATGATCGCGCCGCCCTGGCCTGGGCGGATGAACTCGCCCGCCCGTTCGGGGTCGAGGTCTGGCAGGGCGCGCGGATGGTGGGCCGGCGGATGCAGGCGGCGGTGGCCGACCAGGCCTAGGGCGGCCTCGTCGTCAGAAGGTGAAGGGCGCCACGCTGCGCAGCCATTGCACCAGGGCGCGCCACCATTGCCGCCAAATCGGAACCGGCGCGGCGGCGGGTTTGGGCGGCGCGGCCTTCACCGGCGTAAACCAGGACGGAGCGGCGGGCGGGCGGCAGTTCTTCTGCATGCCGACACCCTTCAGATAGCCCCGGCGAACCTCGCCCGCCCGCACGGCCTGCTCGAACCTGACCTGGTTCCGGTTGGCGCCCGTCAGCTTGCGGATCCAGCCCCGGAAGGGCAGCAGCGAGCGGGTGCGGTCCTGCACGACGTCCACCGCGATCGAATGGGCCTGGCTCGCCGCCTTGCGGCCGCGTGATCGCGCATCGGGGGGCGGCGCCTCCTCCAGGTCCGGTCCCAGCACGGCGTCGAGCCTGCCGACCTCTGCGGCGATGGCCTCGCAGTGATCGAGGCCGTTCAGATCGTAGGGCGCGGCCTTGGCCCGCAGCAGCAGGTCGGGAACCTGCCGCTTCTTGAGGTTGAGGTCGTCGAGCGGCGCGGTGACGGCGTCGCGGAAGCCGGGCCGAGTCTGGATGGTGCCGCGGTCGGGCGCCGTCTGCGGCTCCGGAGGCGCGGCGAGGGCGCCGGCCGCCATGAGCGCTGCGATCAGGGCGCCCGTCGCCGTCGATTGGAAGCCTTTGGCCATGAGCCATCCTGGCTGGCTTCGAGGGCCTAACCAAGGCGGCCGCGCCGCGCGAGAAGAGCTAAACCCCGGCCGCAAGACTTCTCGGTTGCTCGCGCCGCCGGCCGGATCAAGGATGAACTGGGCGGTCTTGCCCCAGGAGCCCGCCGATGATCGGCTTAAAACCCGCCGCCGCGCTGCTGGCCGCAACCGCCATCGCCGCCCCGTTCGCCCTCGCCGCGAACGGCCCGGCCCGCGCCGTCCAGATCCAGTCCCAGAGCCAGTCCGCTGGGCTCACCGGCCTGTGGGACGCCACGGTGAACGTCGAGGGGACGCTGATCCCCTTCAAGCTGCAGCTTGCCCAGGATGGGTCGGGTGTGCGCGGGGTCTTCTTCGACGGCGAACGGCCGATCAACCCCTCCAACCGGGGCAGCTTCCAGGCCGGGCGGCTGCAGCTGGCCTTCGACAGCTATGCGACCAGACTCGACGCCCGGCTGCAGAACGGCGCGCTGCGCGGGACCTACGCCTCGCCGACCCTGACCTACGCCATCGAGGCGCGGCCGGCGCGGCCCGTGGTCTACGGCAAGGGGCCAGGGATCGCGGGCGACTGGTTGATCGCCAACCCCAACTCCAAGAGCGAGAAGGCTTGGCGGCTGATCGTCCAGCAGAAGGCCGACCGCACCTACGCCACCATCCTGCGGGTCGACGGCGACACGGGCACACTAAGCGGCGGCTTCCAGAACGGGCTCTATCGATTGTCTCGCTACGCGGGCGAGCGACCGGGCCTTTTGGAGATGAGTCCGCAAAAGGACGGCTCGCTGGATATCCGGCTGGTCGACGACGACTTCGGCAAGCAGATGCTGAAGGCCTATCGCCCCGATATGGCCGCCAAGCGCGGCGTGGCGCTGCCTGCCGACCCCGCCCGCTTCACCGGCGTGAAGGACAAGAACGAACCCTTCCGCTTCGCCGCCAAGGACTTCGCCGGCAAGACGGTCACCAACGCCGACCCGCGGTTCAAGGACAAGGTGGTTCTGGTCAACATCATGGGCAGCTGGTGCCCCAACTGCCACGACGAGGCGCCCTTCATGGAGGCCCTCTACAAAAAGTACCATTCCAAGGGGCTTGAGATCGTCGCCCTCGATTTCGAGAAGCCCGACCAGTTGCCCAATCCCTGGCGGATCAAGGCCTTCATCAAGAAGTACGGCCTGACCTACACCGTGCTGCTGGCCGGTGATCGGGCCAATGTGCTGAAGGTCCTGCCCCAGACGGTCAATCTGAAGGCCTGGCCGACCACCTTCTTCCTCGGCCGCGACGGCAAGGTGAAGATCGTCCATGTCGGCTTCACCAGCCCTGGCAGCGGCGCCCACGACGCCAGGCTGAAGGCGGAGATCACCCGCGAGGTCGAAGGCCTGCTGGCCCAGAAGGGCTAGGCGCTAGAGGCCGAGGTTGGACAGGCCCGGGTGATCGTCGGGCCGGCGTCCGAGCGGCCAGTGGAATTTGCGCTCGGACTCCGCGATAGGCAGGTCGTTGATCGAGGCGAAGCGCCGCCGCATCAGGCCCGCGGCGTCGAACTCCCAGTTCTCATTGCCGTAGGAGCGGAACCACTGGCCTGAATCGTCGCGCCATTCATAGGCGAAGCGGACGGCGATGCGGTCGCCGTCGAAGGCCCACAGCTCCTTGATCAGCCGATAGTCGCGCTCCTTGTTCCACTTGCGGGTCAGGAAGGCGACGATCTCCTGGCGGCCGACCGGAAATTCGGTCCGGTTCCGCCAGCGGCTGTCCTCGGTATAGACCTTGGTGACCCGCTCGGGGTCGCGGCTGTTCCAGCCGTCCTCGGCCATGCGGACCTTGGCGGTCGCGGTTTCCAGGGTGAAGGGCGGGACGAGCGGGGTCATGGCCTCAGCCCGCTATCGATTCCCAGTTCTTCGCCAGGTGCTCGGCCGTGCGCCAGGCCAGGGCCTGGAGCGTCAGGGTCGGATTGCGCGAGCCCGAGGTGCCCATCACCCCGGCGCCCAGGAAGCCGAGGTTGCGGGTCTCGTGCGAGAAGCCCCAGCGGTCGGCGACATTGGTCATCGGGTTGTCGCCCATCCTTGTGCCGCCATAAGCGTGGGTCGAGGGGCCCATGGTGTTGATGTCCTGCTTCTCCACCGCGATGGCGCCCGCCTCCATGTACCAGGCGGTCATCTTCTCCTGAGCGAAGGCGGCGAGCTTGCGCTCGTTGTCCTTGTAGTCGGCGGTGATCCGCAGCACCGGCTGGCCGAGCGGGTCCTTCACCGCCGGGTCGAGGTCCAGATAGTTGTCCTCATAGGGCAGGGTGGTCTTCTGCAGATAGGCGACATTGGTGCGGTCGGCGTTCTCGCGCACGAAGGCCTTCCAGGCCGAGCCCCAGCTCGGCGCCCGGCCGAACGTCGACATTCCCGCCGCGTTGATCGGCCGGCGGTCGGGATAGACCCACATGTTCGAGCCCCCGATGAAGTCGAGATTGCCGTGGTCGAAGTTGTCGTCCGCCCAGTTGTCGACGCCGGTCCCCTGGGCGGGCAGGCCGTACCAGCTGCCGAGGTTCTGCGGGAACAGGGCGTTCACCCCGCCCCACTGGTTGTGGCTGAAATAGTGACGTCCGACCTGGCCGGAATTGTTGGCGAGGCCGTTCGGATAGGCTTTTGATTTTGATAGAAAAAGTAGCCGAACATTCTCATAGACGTGGCTGGCCAGCAGCACCGCCTTGGCCGGCTGGAAATACTCTTCCCCGCCCTTCAGATAGGTGACGCCGGTCGCCCGGCCCTTGGCGTCGACTTCGACGCGGACGACGTGGGCGTGGTCGACCACCTTCAGCTTCTTGGTCGCGATCGCCTTGGGAATGGTGGTGACCAGGGTCGAGGACTTGGCGTTCACATGGCAGCCGCCCCGGCTGCAGTAGCCGTGGTAGAGGCAGGCCGAGCGGCCCTCGTAATTGACCGAGTTGATCGCCGCCGGGCCGGGGAAGGGATCGAGCCCCATCTTCCTGGCCACCCCGCCCATCATGTCGGTGAACTCCGTGCCGCGCAGCGCCGGCATCGGGTATTCGCGGGCGCGGGGCCCTTCGTGGATGTTGCCGCGCGGGTCGAGCTTGCCCTGGATGTTGCCGGCCTTGCCCGAGACCCCGACCTCGTACTCGACGTGGTCGTAATAGGGCTCGAGCTCCTCCAGCCCGAACGGCCAGTCCTCGACCGTCGAGCCCTTGGGAATCCGGCCCGCGCCATAGCGGGTGGTGGTGGCGCTGACCACTTTGAAGTCCCAGGGGTTCAGCCGCCAGCTCTGGGCCCAATAGTGCAGGCTGGTGCCGCCGACGGCGTTCATCATCGGATGCACGGCCTGGCGCGGCGTGTAGGGCGAGTTGGCGGTGCGGCGGTGGGTCGGCACCTCGCGGTTGGCCTTCTGCACCGACTGGGGCCAGCCCCGGTAGTTGTTGCGCAGCTCGTCGGGGGCGAAGTCGGCGGCCGACAGCCAGCTGCCGGCCTCAAGCCCGATCACCTCAATGCCCGCCCGCGTCAGCGGCAGGGCGGCGACGCCCCCGGCCGCGCCCAGGCCGACGATGACGACGTCGGTCGGTTTCTGCCTAGTGGCCATGGTCGTGTCCCATCCCCGCGTCGTCGTCGCTCGCCTTGTGGAACATGGTCGACAGGTCGTAGGCCGAGACGTGGTTGCCCGCTGGGCGCATGTTCATCTTCTGCAGTTCGGCGCCGACGCCCATGCGGACGCCCGGATAACCGATCATGTCCCAGCCGACGAAATTCGCGTTTCCGCCGTAATAGGGGTCGCTGAAGGTCCCCTGCAGGGTGTGGCCGCGCACGGCCGCGAAGAAGGCGGCGGCGCCTGCAAAGCTCGGGATCTGGCCGCGCTCGACGGCGGCGAGCACCGCGTCCTGGGCTTCGGGCGGCAGGGCGGCGAAGACGGCGCCTTTGGTTTCGCGGGCGAAGGTGTCGACGGCCGACAGGCCTATGCGATAGGCCTCGCGCGAGGCGGACAACGGTCCGGCCAGG
>CANJKM010000007.1 GCA_947474805.1 Caulobacterales bacterium
CTTCGATAAGGCCTGCTACGTCGGCTGCGGCGTGACCACCGGCGTCGGCGCCGTGGTCAACACCGCCAAGGTCACGCCCGGCGCCAACGCCGTGGTGTTCGGCCTGGGCGGCATCGGCCTGAACGTCATCCAGGGTCTGAAGATGGCCGGGGCCGACAAGATCATCGGCGTCGACATCAACGACTCCAAGGAAGAATGGGGCCGCCGCTTCGGCATGACTCACTTCGTCAACCCCAAGAAGATCAGCGACGACGTCGTGGCCCACCTGGTCAATCTGACCGAGGGCGGCGCCGACTACACCTTCGACTGCACCGGCAACACCACGGTGATGCGTCAGGCGCTCGAAGCCTGCCATCGCGGCTGGGGCGAGAGCATCATCATCGGCGTGGCCGAGGCCGGCAAGGAGATCGCCACCCGTCCGTTCCAGCTGGTCACCGGCCGGGTCTGGAAGGGTTCGGCCTTCGGCGGCGCGCGCGGTCGCACCGACACCCCGAAGATCGTCGACTGGTACATGAACGGGAAGATCGAGATCGATCCGATGATCACCCACACCCTGCCGCTCGAAGACATCAACAAGGCCTTCGACCTGATGCACGCCGGCGAGAGCATCCGCTCCGTCGTGGTGTTCTAAGGACCATGAGCGAGATCGAGACCGTCGAGGAACACGCCGCTTTCGGCGGCGTGCAGGGCGTCTATAAGTTCACTTCCGAAGCCTTGGGCGGGCCGACGACCGTCGCGGTCTTCGTCCCGCCGGGGAAGGGTCCGTTCCCGGTCGTGACCTATCTGTCCGGCCTGACCTGCACCCACGCCAATGTGATGGAGAAGGGCGAGTATCGCCGCCTGGCCGCCGAGCTGGGTCTGGTCGTGGTCTGCCCGGACACCTCGCCGCGCGGCGAGGGCGTGCCCAATGATGACGCCTATGACCTCGGTCAGGGCGCGGGCTTCTACGTCAACGCGACGCAGGCGCCGTGGGCCGGCCGCTTCAACATGTACGACTATGTGACCAAGGAGCTGATGGCGGTTGTTGCTGGGAAGTTCCCGGTCGATGTGAAGCGTCAGAGCATCTTCGGCCATTCGATGGGCGGCCACGGGGCGATCTCGATCGCGTTGAACAGTCCGGGCGTCTATGCGTCCGTCTCGGCCTTCTCGCCGATCGTGGCTCCGAGCCAGGTCCCTTGGGGCCAGAAGGCCTTCACCGCCTATCTGGGCGCCGACCAGGCCAACTGGCGGGCGCACGACAGTGTGGCTCTTCTGGAAGACGGCAAGGGCGATCTGAAGGACCTCCTGGTCGATGTCGGCACGGCCGACCCCTTCCTGGAGAAGGAATTGAAGCCCGAGCTCCTGGAAGCCGCATGCGCCAAGGCCGGGGTCGCCCTGACCCTGCGCCGTCAGCCGGGCTATGACCACAGCTACTATTTCATCTCGAGCTTCATGGACGACCACCTGCGCTGGCACGCGGACCGCCTGAAGTAAAAACGTTCGCAGAATCCGGGCTCGAATGGCCGGGCTTTAAGGGAGACTATCCATGTTCACGCACACCACTGTCGGCACCAACGACCTCGACGGCGCCCGCAAGATGTACGACGCCGCCCTGGGCGCGCTCGGCCACGCCCGCACCGCCGACCTCGGCGACAACGGCTCGATCTACGGCGGCCAGTTCTTCGTCCTGAAGCCCGCGGACGGCGCCCCCGCCACCGCCGGCAACGGCACGACCATCAGCCTGGCCGCGCCCTCGCGCAGCGCCGTGGACGAGTTCCACGCCGCCGCCCTGGCCAATGGCGCGACCTGCGCCGGCGCTCCCGGTCCGCGCGGCTTCGCGCCCAACGCCTACGCCGCCTATATCCGCGACCTGGACGGCACCAAGATCGTCGCCGTCTGCACCAAGCCGGAATAGGCGGCTCTAAGAACTAGAGTTCGGAAGGCCCCGTCGGCGTCGCGCCGGCGGGGCCTTTTAGTGCGAGATTGAGCCTATGACTCACCGCTGCTCCTGGGCCGACGCTGACCCGCTGATGCGGGCCTACCACGACGCCGAATGGGGCGTGCCCCAACGCGACTCTCGCATGCTGTGGGAGATGCTGATGCTGGAGGGCTTCCAGGCGGGGCTGTCCTGGCAGGTGATCCTGAAAAAGCGCGAAGCCTTCCGGGCGGCCTTCGCCGGGTTCGATCCGCGCAAGGTGGCGGCCTTCGATGAGGCCGATGTCGAGCGCCTGATGCTCGACCCAGGCATCGTCCGGGCGCGGGCCAAGATCGTGGCGACCATCCGCGGCGCGCAGATCTATTGCGAGATGGAGGAGGCGGGCGAGCGGTTCGCCGAAGTCTGCTGGTCTTTCACGGACGGGAAGGTGCTCAAGGGCGAGGGGACAAGCTGGATCGCCTCCACCCCTCTGTCAGAGGCGATCTCCAAGGACATGAAGCGGCGCGGCTTCAAATTTGTCGGCCCGACCATCGTCTATGCCTGGATGCAGGCGGTCGGGATCGTCAACGACCACAGCGTCGCTTGCTTTCGTTGGGACGAGGTCTGACCCCAAAACAAAACCGCCCGGCCGAGGCCGGGCGGTTGAGCTAGAGCGGGGCGGGCGCGAGGCCCGCCCCGATATCGGTTCGCTTAATACTGGAACCGCAGGCCCATACGCCAGGCCATGCCGAGCGAGTCGTACATGTAGGCGGGCTGCGAGATCGGGTAGACGTAGAGCGGAGGACCGCGGTTGAAGGCGTTCTGGATGGTCCCGTAGAGCTGCAGGCGACGGCCGTCGGCGTCCAGGATCACATAGGAAGCCGACAGGTTGACCGTGGTCTGGCTGGGCAGCTTGTTGTTGTCGCGCTGCGTCGCCGTACCGGTGATCGAGGTGATCTCGGTCACGCCCGGGCCGATGTACTTCAGCTGGATGGCGCCCATGAATTTGCCGATGTCGTACTGGATATTGTACGTCGCCAGCCATTCCGGGATCTGCAGGGTGCCGGCGAAGGTCGCGTGGTTCTGGCCGACGCTGTTGCGATAGCCGCCAAGGTCGGTCTGGGCGTATTCGAACACCTTAGTGGCGAAGGCCCGCAGGGTGATCTGGCCCGGAAGCGGCAGCACCGGCAGCTCGCCGAGCGGCTGGACGAAGCTGGCTTCCAGGTCGAGACCACGGGTCTGGAACCGGGCGTTGTTGACCGACGAGTTCTGCACCGCGGTGATCGTGCGGGCGGCGTCGAAGGTCAGCAGGGCGCAGATGTCCGCCCGGCCGTCGCGGCAGAGGTTGACCATGTCCTGGGCGCCGATGGTGCCGATCTGGTCGCGGATCTTGATGTTGTAATAGTCGGCCGAGAACCGCAGGCGGGCGAACTTGGGCTGGATGCTGCCGCCGATCGTCCAGGTCTTGGACTTCTCGGGGGTCAGGTTCGGGTTACCCGAGGTGACATAATCGGTCAGGGTGGCCTGGCCGGTGAAGGGACCCGAGAACTGGGTGATGTTGTTCCGGCTGACGCCGCCCTGGTTGTAGAGTTCGGTGTTGTTCGGCGCCCGGATGTCGCGCGACAGGGTCGAGCGGAGCATGATCTCGTCGATCGGCTTCCAGGTGCCGCCGATCTTCCAGGTCGTTGCCCCGCCCGAGGTCGAGTAGTCGGCGTAACGGATGGCGCCGTTGATATCGAGCGCGCGGGCGAAGACCATGTCCTTGGCCAGGGGCACGGCGACTTCGGCGTAGCCTTCCTTCACGCTGTACGAACCGGCGAGCGGACGGATGTTGCCGGAGTCATAGCCGCCGACGCGGGCGATCGGGTCGGAGGTCGTGTTGATCTGTTCCTTGCGGTATTCGCCGCCGACCGCCACGGCCACCGGACCGGCCCAGGTCGAGATCGGCTCGCCCCGGACGTTGAAGGTGGCGTTGTTCTGGGTAGTGTCGCGGTTGGCCGACTGCATGGCGAACACGAAGTCACGGGCGGCCTGGCTGGCGGCGTTCGGGCCGAAGATGTTGAAGGGCACGCAGCCGCCGGCCGGGTTGCGGCAGACGGGGACGCCGTTCGGGCCGGCGACGGCGTCGAGGGCCTGGGTCCAGCGGGCGTTGATACGGCTGCCGTCGGTCAGGAATTCGCTGTGCAGGCGGCCGTATTGGTAGTGGGCGTCCCAGGTCCATTCCTTGCCGAGCGCGCCGAACGAGCCGTCAAGACCACCGACGAAGCGGTAGATCATGTTCTTGATGTCGGAGTCGGGTTGGCCGCCGTCGCTGTTCAGGCGGCCCATGGTCAGGTTGGCCAGGTTCAGACGGGTCATCTCGGCCGCGATATTGGCCGGGATGAAGGGGTTGCCGCGCAGGATGGTGATGTTGCCCTGGTCGCGAGGGCGGACGATCGGCACCGTGGCCTTGGTCTGGGCGTTGCCGTACTCGAGCCAAGCGTTGACCTTGTCGGTCACCTTGTAATCGAAGTGGCCGAGCAGCGAGTAGCGCTCGAACTTCGGACGCAAGGCGAAGACCTGGTTATAGGCGCCGCTGACGTCGCCGCCGATCATGTTGTTGCCGGTGACGATGCCGTACTGGAACTGGCGCGACACGCCGCCGTCCTCGAAGGTGATGCCCTTCAGCGGGCCGGCGGTGATGATGCCGCCGGGGTTCTGGGTCGAGAAGCGGACGTCCTCATAATAGCCGAAGGGCGAGAGACGGTTGCCCACGCCGCCGCAGGAAGCCGCCAGCGGCGCGAGCCCCAGCCCGGAGCAGGGGTTCTGAATTTGCAGGTAGCGCTCTTCGGCCACCCACGGACGCTTGTCTTCGTAGGGCTTCTCAGCGGTGTAGGCGCCCTTGCCGTAGGAGTAGTCGCCGCCCAGCAGCAGGTGGGCCCGGTCGTTGAAGAAGCTCTTGCCGAAGGCCACGGCGCCCTGCCAGGTCTCGTCGTCGCCGTATTTGGACTGGCCGTACTGGGCCTGACCCTTCAGGCCTTCGAACTTGGTGTCGAGCACTATGTTGACCACGCCGGCGACGGCGTCCGAGCCGTAGGCGGCCGAGGCGCCGCCGGTGACGACGTCGATGCGCTGGGTCAGGATGACGGGGAATTGGTTCAGGTCCTGCGAGCCGCCGGTGCGGCGACCGTTCAGCAGCAGCAGGGTGCGCTGGTTGCCCAGGCCGCGAAGGTCGACGAGGTTGCCGCCCGCGCCCGAGTTGGCGCCGTTGGTCGGCGAGGAGGTGTTCTGCGCCGTGGTCGACGGGCGGAAGGCCGGGATGTCGTTGATGACTTCCAGCACGCTGGTGGGGGCGCGGCGCTGAAGGTCGGCCGTGCCCAGAACGGTGGTCGGGGTCGGGGCCGTGAAGCCCGCGCTTTGAATGCGCGAGGCGGTGACAACCACCTCGCCGACATCGGCGGCGTCTTGGGCGGAAGCGGCGGTAGCCAGGCCCAGGATCAGAGCCGTGGCGCTAGCGGCGCACATGTAAGTGGCAGCCGAACGGCCACGTTGGCGTTGAGTCATTTCACTCCCCTTAGAATTTTTAGTCTTTTTAAGCGTCTACGAATGGCCACCTTATTAGGCAGCCATACATTGTATAGTGCAGACATGACCTAAGGCTGTTCAACCCGGAAATGACGTCTGAACTGAAACAAACCGTGACTGCGGCTCAAGTGTCACTCTTAAGTCGCACTGAACGCCGTTCAGACCTGTAATGGAAATTGTACGTATCCCCAACAATAAGAGCTGGCTTGTCTCCGTCAAACCTCGGCCCACATCCGCAGCAGATTGTGGTAGGCCCCCGTCAGCGAAATGATCGACGGGTCCGACTGGCCCGCGGCCTGGGCGAGCCGCTGGATGGCGAGATCCATGTCGAAAAGCAGCGCGCGCTGCTCGACTCCGCGCACATAGCTCTGAATCCAGAAGAAGGCGGCGACCCGCTCGCCCCGGGTGATGGGCGTGACCTGATGCAGGCTGGAGGCCGGGTAGAGGATCAGGTCGCCCGCGCTCAGTTTCACCGAATGGGCGCCGTAGGTGTCCTCGACCATCAGCTCGCCGCCGTCGTAGTCGCCCGGCTCTGAGAGGAACAGCGTGGCCGAGAGGTCGGCCCTCAGGACGCCGCCCTCGGGATTGGCGCGGATCGAATTGTCGATATGGCCGCCGAAGGTCTGGCCGACGCCATAGCGGTTGAACAGCGGCGGCAGGACGGTGCGGGGCAGGGCGGCGCTGGTGAAGAGGAGACTGGCGTCGAGGGCCCGGCGGATGATGTGGCCGGCGGCGCGCGAGGCTTCCGATGCGTGGGGCAACTGCAGGTTATTCTTGGCCATGGCGGCCTGGAAGCCGGAGGTGGCGTTCCCATCGCTCCAGTCGCCCGCGTCGATGATCCGGCGGCACTCGGCCAGCTGTTCGGGGTTAAGGACCTGGGGGATGTGGAGCATCATGACGGGCGTCTCGGATAAAGAGGCGCCCCATCCGCGAGCGACGGGGCGGGGCGCCAGGAAACCGCTTCCGGTTGGGGTATTTAGAAGCGGTAGCTGACGGTGAGGCTGCCGAACCGCGCGTCGCTGGGGGTCGCCCAGCCGTTGTTCCGCATCCGCGTGTAGTAGGTCTTGTCGAACAGGTTGTTGATGTTGAGCCGCAGCTCTACGGCGTCGGTCGCGCGCCAGGCGGCGAACAGGCGGTGGACCGAATAGTCCTGGCTCTTGATCAGCGGGAGGGTCGTCCGGCCAGCGTAAACCGCCGGAACCGCGGGGGCCGTCGCCGTGGCGGCGACCGCCGCGACGCGGACAACGCCGGCGTGCTGGGTGAGGTAGGTTTCGCCCTGGTAGGTGACGGCGTAGCCGAGCTGGAACCGGTCGGTGAAATCATAGGTCGCCATGACCGAGAAGGCGTGGTCGGGAACCTGCAGCAGAGGATCGCCCTTGATGAAGTCGGCGTCGGTGCCGTTGAAGCCGCCCCGGGCCGAGAAGTCGGACGCGCCCGTCAGCACCTTGGACTTCAGATAGGTGTAGTTGGCGAACATCGACATGCGCCGGGTGATTTTGCCGGCCGCGCCGAGGGCCAAGCCGTCCACGCGCGAGGCGCCGTTCAAGAGCTGGACGGTGACGATCGGGTCGCCCGACGGCACACGGTAGTTGGTGCGCTCGTTGCGGAATACTGCGCCGTTGAGCGATAGTAGCCCGTCGCGGGCCTCCCACTTCACGCCGGCCTCGTAGTTCAGGCCCTCTTCGGGCGCGACGTTGCAGGTGTCGACGGTGCAGGCGCCGTTGACGGCCGTCTGCGAGGGGGTCTTGGAGTTGCCGGCCGAGACATAGAGGCTCCACTCCGGGCGCGGCTTGTAGACCGCGCCGATCCGGTAGGAGAAGAGGTGGTTGCGGTTGCGGAAGGTCGGGCCCGGCGTGATCGCGCCGGTGGTCGGCGGGACGACGGCGTAGGTGTCGGTCGAGTTGGCGCCCTCGTTGTTCTCGTAGCGGACGCCGCCGGTCAGCTGGACGTGCGGGCCAAGGGCGATGGTGTCGAACAGATAGGCCGCCTGGGTCTTGCGGTCGCCGTCCTGGGCCGAGGCCTGGATGTAGTTGACCGGGCCGCGCCAGACATTGTCCGGCGTGTAGATGTTCATCAGCGGAAGCACGGGGTTGGGCGTGGCCCCCAGCGGGTTGCGCAGCACATTGCCGGTGTCGAGCCGGTAGGTCTCGCTGAGGAAGCTGGCCCCCACGACCATGGTGTGAGCCAAGCCGCCGGTCGCGAAGGTCACGGTCAGGTCGGTCTGGCTGTAGAGCATGGTGTTGCGGGTATCGCGTACATTTCCCCGCGGTCCCGACAGGCTGTAGAGGCCCGGCGTCGCGCACGAAACATAGCCGGTCAGATCGGTCGCGGTCGGGGTCTGGCTGGTCGCGGCGGGCTGACGGCCGTCGGCGAGGCAGTAAGTTCCCTGCGGGGGATCGACGAGCGAATACTGCTTCACTGTCTGCCAGCGGCCCAGGCTGTGGATCGACAGGTTTTCGTTGAACGCGTGGCTCAGGACGCCGGTGAAGATGTCGATATTGGTCTTCTGGGTGTCGAGGTTGCGGTAACCGAAATAGGTCTCGCGGCTGACGCCCGGAACGGCGCGGCCGTTGTAGAAGGGGACACCGTATTGCGGCGTGTTCTCGTCCTCCTGGTGGAACCAGTTGGCGGTGAAGCGCGTCGAGGTTCCGAGCCCGAAGGCGATCGAGGGCGCGACGCCCCAGCGCTTGTATTGTTCGACGTCGCGACCGGGCACGTCGTTGCGATGCAGGAGGAGGTTGAGACGGACCGCGATAGTATCGCCGAGGGTCGTGTTGGCGTCGAGTGTCAGCCGGCCATAGGCGTCGGTTCCGGCCCCGGCGGTGATGAGGGTCTGGTCGCGCAGGCTCGGCGTCTTGGACACCATGTTGATGACGCCGCCGACCGATCCGGCGCCATTGTAGACGGTCGAGGCGCCGTTGATGACCTCGACCTGTTCGATATTGAAATTGTCAGAGCGGCTGTACTGGGCGCTGTCGCGGACGCCGTCGAGGGTGATGTCGGCGTTGGCCGAGAAGCCGCGCAGGGTGATGCTGTCGCCGTACCCCACGCCACCTTCTCCAGCTCCGAAGGTAATTCCGGGAACGGTCGCCAGCACATCGCGGAGGCTGAACAGATTCTGAGCCTGCATGGTGCGGGCGGTGACCACGGTCACGGTCTGAGGTGTATCGGCGAGGGGGGAGGTGAATTTGGGAGAGACGGCTTCGCGCGCCTGGCGCCCGATCACATCGACCCGCGAAACTTGGGCGGCGACGGCCACCGCGGCGGCGGCCATCGGGGCGCTCTGGGCCAGGGCGGCGTGTGGAGCGCAGAGTCCGGCCAAGCCCGCGACGGCCGCCGCACCCAGGGCCGGACGGCTCAGGGATTTCACGGCTGCGCTCCGAGACTCAAGCGGGAGCGTGCTGCGGTTGGACTCGGTCACGGCGTATCCCCGGTGAAAATGCTCTTGCGAAACGTTCGCAATATTAGTGCGAATGACTCGCATTTTTAGGGGTGTCAAGAATGAAACTCAGGTGCATAGAAGAAGGTGTGATCGGGACGTGGCTTTGAACCTGAGGCGGGCGCTCTATCGGGCGCTGGGCGTAGCCTGCGTGGGGTTGGCAGTCGCCGGGGCCGTTCTGCCCCTGTTGCCCTCGACGCCCTTTGTGCTGCTGGCGGCCTGGGCCTTCGCTGAGAGCTCGCCCACCCTGCACGCCAAGCTGCGGGCCGACCCCCGTTTCGGGCCGGCGCTGCAAAATTGGGAGGACTATGGCGCGATCTCGCCCCGCGCCAAGCTGACCACGATCGTAACCATGGCGATCAGCCTTCTGGTGCTGGTGCTGACCGTCAGGCGACCGCTGGCGGTCATACTGACGGCGGGCGTGATGACCTGCAGCGCCGCTTTCGTCCTGACCAGGCCGTCGGGCCCGAAAATCCTAGTGGGGCCAGAGCCGGAGAAACAGGGTGAGGAGGAGAACGGCGACGCACCAGGCTAGAGAGGCGAGCTTGGGTTAGGGCGCAGTTAGAGTAGGATTGGGCGCACAGGAGACGCCGATGACCGCCACCCTTTCTATCGATGCTGTTATGGCCCTGGCTCCGGTGATCCCGGTGCTGGTGATCGACGATGTGCGCCAGGCTGCGCCGCTGGCCGAGGCCTTGGTCGCGGGTGGGATATGCGCACTGGAGGTGACGCTTCGGACGCCCGCGGCGCTGGAGGCCATTACAGAGATGGCGTCCGTGCCCGGCGCGGTCGTCGGCGCGGGGACAGTTCTGAACGGCGCCCAGCTCGACGCGGCAATGAAGGCGGGAGCGCGTTTCATCGTTAGCCCAGGTCTGACGGAAGGCCTGGCCCGGTCGGCCGCCAATTCGGGGGCGCCCCTGCTGCCCGGCGTGCAGACGGCGACCGACATCATGCACGGCCTCGACCTGGGGCTCGAGCGGTTCAAATTCTTCCCTGCCGAGAGTTCGGGCGGCGCGGCGGCCCTGAAGGCGCTGACAGGGCCGTTCGGTGGGGTGAAGTTCTGCCCCACCGGTGGAATCACGCCGGAGACGGCGCCGCACTATCTCGCCATACCGCAGGTGGTCAGCGTTGGTGGCAGCTGGCTGGCGCCGCGCGACGCCGTCGCCGCGGGCGCGTGGGCTCGCATCAGCGCCCTAGCGCGGGCGGCTTCGGACCTGAAGGGAATGTAGAGCTCGCCCTTCCCGACGGGAACGGCGGTGCTGTGCTAGCTACGGCCGGGAACTGGCGGTTCTTGCTGCTGGGTGGCCGAGGACAGCTTGGGAGCCTCGATTACGCCACCCTTGACGGTCGGCTCGCGCTTCTTGGCCGCCTTCTTGGTGACGGGCTCGCCGCCAAAGGCGGGCGGATGGCCGACTTCAGGCGCGATCACGGGGCCGGTGCCGAACTTGGGGCTGCTCTCGCGCGGCGCCTCGAGCGGCTGGCCGAACTGCTGTGCCATGGCCGGAGCGGCCAAAGCGATGACGGCGGCGCCGACGATGAACAGGGTCTTGCTCACTATAATCCTCCAGGGTGTCGGACCCCTCGTTGGGGCGCCCGGCAGTCGTGTTCTTATAAGCTAGTTTTCCATCCCGCAGACCGGTTGTCGACTCCCTGCCTGGCGCCGCATTGATGACGGTAGGCGAGAGATCGAAACATGTCCCAATGCGATGAAGAGGCGGCGGCGGTCGTGGCTCGTCTGGGCCTGATCCCGCACCCCGAGGGCGGCTGGTATCGCGAGACCTGGCGCGCTCCCCCGGGGGAGGATAGGGCGCGGTCAGCGGGAACGGCGATCCTCTATCTACTTGAGGCCGGCGGCCGGTCCCACTGGCACAGAGTCGACGCGGCCGAGCTTTGGATATTCCAGGCTGGCGCCTCTTTGGTATTGAAGACGGCGACCAAGGCAGGGGTCTCCGAGCGGCGGCTGGGCGCGGATGTGCTGGCTGGGGATCAGCCGCAGCATGCGGTCCAGCCAGACGAATGGCAGTCGGCGGAGGCTGGAGAAGGTTGGGCGCTCGCGGCGTGCGTGGTGGTCCCGGGATTTGAGTTCGCCGGCTTCGAGTTGGCGCCGCCGGGGTGGGAGCCGGGGCTTAGCGATTCATTTTGACCTAGCTCAAGGCGTGGGGCCGTCGACTGGGTCCCACTGATCGCCATGACAAGAAACGCACCCCCTTCCATTCCCGGCACGCCGGTTTTCACTGGCGTCCAGGCCGTACGCGGCTATGCGCTCAACCATCTTTGCTACTCACTCAACGACGCCGCCAACCGGGCGACGTTCAAGGACGATCCGATGGCCTATTGCGCCCGCTATAACCTAACGCCCGAGCAGACCGAGGCGGTCCGCTCGTTGAACGTCCTGGCGATGATCGCGGCCGGCGGCAACGTCTACTACCTAGCCAAGCTGGCGGGAGTTTATGGCCTGGGCGTGCAGGACATCGGCGCCCAGCAGACCGGGGTCAGCCTGGAAGAGTTCAAACAGAAGCTTCTTGAGGCGGCGCACTAATGGCCAAGATCGTCGGCGGACTCGCCACCTCCCATGTTCCGGCCATCGGCAAGGCCATGTCGGAACAGAAGTTCCAAGACCCCTACTGGAAAAGCTTTTTCGAGGGTTATGAGCCCGCCCGCGCCTGGCTGGAGAAGACCAAGCCCGATATCGCCGTGGTCTTCTACAACGACCACGGACTGAACTTCTTCCTCGACAATCTGCCGACCTTCGCCGTCGGCGCGGCGCCCGAATACGGCAACGCCGACGAGGGCTGGGGCCTGCCCGTTGTCGCGCCCTATCCCGGCGATCCGGCCCTGTCCTGGCGTTTGATTGAGGATCTGGTCGCCGAGGAATTCGATGTCTCCACCTGTCAGCAGATGAAGGTCGATCACGCCTTCTGGATTCCGATGGCCCTTCTGTGGCCCGGAGCCCAGCGGCCGGTGCGGGTGATCCCGATCGAGATCAACACCGTCCAGCACCCGCTGCCCTCGGCCAAGCGCTGCTTCAAGCTGGGTCAGGCGGTCGCCCGCAGCATCGCTGGCTGGGACAAGGATTTGAAGGTCGTGGTGATGGGCACCGGCGGCCTGTCGCACCAGCTCGAAGGCGAGCGGGCCGGCTTCATCAACAAGGAGTTCGATCTCCAGTGCCTTGAGGATATCGTCGCCCATCCCGAAAAGCTGACCGGCTACAGCAATTTTGAACTGGTCGAGCTGGCCGGCTCTCAGGGCGTCGAGCTTCTGATGTGGCTGGCGATGCGGGCGGCGATGGGGCCTGAAGCTCAGGTCGTGACGTCAAGCTACCACGTGCCCATTTCCAACACGGCGGCCGGCCTCCTGGTGTTGGAGCCGAAGGCCAGGGCGATGGCTGAGGCCGTCTAGATAGCCCAGCGCGCTCGGCCTTGAGCGCGCGGCTGGCGTCTCGTTGGCCTTGACTTCGGGCGCGCAGGCTATGTGTCATCGACTTGAGGTAGCCGATGGCGATGCGGATTTTTATTGGAGCGCCCCTTGCCCTGCTGATCGCAGGATCAGCCGGGGCGGCGGAGGTATCGAACGCCTCCTGGAGCCGAACGCCCAGCTGGGCCCAGATGCAGGCGGTCTATCCGGTTACAGCGAAGTCCAACGCGGGCTCCGTCACCCTGCGCTGTACGGTCGGCCCGGCGGGCGTTCCTACCGACTGCCTGAACGGGGGCGAGCGCGCTGAGGGCGAGGGCTTTTATGAAGCGGCCTTGAAGCTCGCCGCTTTGTTCGTGATCGCACCGACCACTTTGTCGACGCCTGCCGAGGGCGATGTTGTCGAGGTGCCCTTTCGCTTCACCCGGCCCAGATCAAAGGATCCGCGCGAGCTTCGCAGCCCCAAGTGGGTGAACCAAATGAGCGTGGCCGAGGCCCAGTCCCTCTTCCCGGCCGCCGCACCGGACGGGGTCAAGCAGGGCGCCGCGGTCGTGAAATGCCAGATTACGGCCGAGGGGCGGCTAAAGCCCTGCAGCGTCCTGGCAGACGCGCCCAAGGGCATGGGTTTCGGCGCCGCCGCCCTGGCGACAGCCGAGCGCATGGCGATGAATCCATGGAGCGAGGGCTTTCCGGTCGAGGGCTTGACCCTGTCCTTCCGTCTGGCCTTCTCGCGCTGAGCTTTCGCCGGGCCTAGTGAGTTCGCCGAAGCTCGATCACCTGGGCGATCTCGCTGTGCACCGGAGCGGGGGCCTTTTCCAGCCGGTCGACCAGGGCCTCGTGCTCCTCCCATAGGGCGGCCGGCAGGCGGTCGCCGAACTTCTCATAAGCCGAGGGGATCAGCGAGGCCTCCTCCTTCCAGACCGAGCGGTCGACGGAGAGGAGCAGATAGAGCTGGTGGTCGGTCAGGTTCAGGCCTTCGACATCCAGAGACTCGCGGGTCGGCAAGCGGCCGATGGGCGTCTCCTGGGCGGCGGCCGTGCCCTCGAGGCGACCGACGATCCATTTCAGCACGCGGCTGTTCTCGCCATAGCCCGGCCAGAGGAACTTGCCGTGCATGTCCTTCCTGAACCAGTTGACGAAGAAGATCTTCGGCAGCCTGGCGCCCGGACGTTCGCCCATCTTCAGCCAGTGGCCGAAATAGTCGGCCATGTTGTACCCGCAGAAGGGCAGCATGGCGAAGGGGTCGCGGCGCAGCTCGCCGACCTTGTTCTCAGCCGCGGCGGTGCCTTCGGAGGCGACATTGGAGGCCAGGAAGACGCCGTGCCGCCAGTCGAAAGCCTCGGTCACGAGCGGCACGGCGGTAGCGCGGCGGCCGCCGAACAGGATGGCCGAGATCGGCACGCCGTTGGGGTCTTCCCACTCGGGCGCGATGATCGGCACCTGGGCGGCGGGGACGGTGAAGCGGGCGTTGGGATGGGCCGCGGGCTCGGGGCTGTCGGGGGTCCAGGGGCGGCCCTTCCAGTCGGTCAGGCGCGCGGGCGGCTCTTCGGTCAGGCCCTCCCACCAGACGTCATTGTCCTCGGTCAGGGCGACGTTGGTGAAGACGCTGTTGGCGTAGAGGCTGTCGATGGCGTTCTTGTTGGTCCTGATCCCGGTGCCTGGGGCGACGCCGAACAGGCCCGCCTCCGGGTTGATGGCGTAGAGTCGGCCGTCGTCGCCGAAGCGCATCCAGCAGATGTCGTCGCCGATGGTCTCGGCCTTCCAGCCGGGCAGGGTCGGCTGCAGCATGGCGAGGTTGGTCTTGCCGCATGCCGAGGGGAAAGCGGCGGCGATATAGTGGCTGGCACCCTCGGGCGAGGTCAGCTTGAGGATGAGCATGTGTTCGGCCAGCCAGCCCTCGTCGCGGGCCATGACCGAGGCGATGCGCAGAGCGTAGCATTTCTTGCCCAGGAGGGCGTTGCCGCCGTAGCCCGAGCCGTAGGACCAGATCTCGCGGCTCTCAGGGAAGTGGACGATGTATTTGTTGTCGTTGCAGGGCCAAGCGACGTCGGCCTGGCCCTCGGCCAACGGCGCGCCGAGGGTGTGGACGGCCGGGACGAAGAAGCCGTCGTCGCCGATGGCCGCCAGCGCAGCCGTGCCGACGCGGGTCATCACCTTCATCGAAATGGCGACATAGCCGCTGTCGGTGATCTCAACCCCGTAGGCGGAAATCTTCGAGCCGAGCGGGCCCATGCAGAAGGGCACGACATACATGGTGCGCCCGTGCATGCAGCCCTTGAACAGGCCGTTCAGCGTCGTGCGCATCTCGTCTGGATCCGTCCAATTGTTAGTCGGGCCGGCGTCGATTTCCTTCTCGGAGCAGATGAAGGTTCGGCTCTCGACCCGGGCCACGTCGCGGGGGTCGGAGGCGGCGTAGTAGGAGTTGGGGCGCTTCTGCGCGTTCAGCGGCTTCAGCGTGCCCTTGCCCACCAGTTCCTTGCAGACGCGGTCGTATTCGGCCTCCGAGCCGTCGCACCAATAGACCCGGTCGGGCCGGGTCAGTTCGGCGATTTCGCGCACCCAGGCCAGCAACTTGGCGTGCTTGGTGGGAGCGTCGGCGAGGCCGGGAATGTCGGTGACGGACAAGGGGCGATTCTCCAACAGGATTCAGGCGTCTGCGCGCCTTGTTGCGATACTGTAACCAACTCGTGCCGTCGAGGCGACTTTGAACGAGCGTTATTGCGCCGCAGGGGGGGCCGCGGCGTAGCGGCCCCATCCCTGGATCAGGGCGTGGACCACCATCGACCCAGCCCTGTAGGCGCTTTCGAGCGCTGGCAAATAGCCCGCGTAGGAACCGGGACCCTGGTCTGCGAGACCCTGCGCGGCGCTGACGCCCGGAGGCGGCATGTCGAAATTACTGGCGGCGCGCAGCAGCATCACCCGGTTCGGATCGACCCGTCCCGCGGCGGCCAGGGCCGAGATGGCGACCATCGACCCGGCGTCGTTGGTCTCGGTGGTGACATAGGCGCCCTGGCCGTCGGTCATGTAACGGGTCCAGTCGGCGGCCCATAAGTCCAGCAGGGCGCCGTGCCAGAAGGTCTCGGCCGAGAGGGTGGCGCCGAGGTGGACCTTGGGCGCTCGCTGGGCGGCGGGATAGCCGGCATAGGCTTTGCGGACCGCCTGCATCACTGCGTCGTCCGTCAGCGTCACCCCCGCGGTCTGGGCCAGGGCCCATCCGGCCAGGCCGCGATTGAGCGCGATGACATTGCCCCCGCCGTTGCGGTTGAAGGCGGCCTTCGACCAGGTACGGACATCTTCCTTGCTTCCCTGGACGACCCGAGGGGTCTGATAGGGCGACTGCTTGCCGGCGGGGAAGTAGCCGGTGGGCCAGTCCTTGGGGATTTCGCGGGCGTCGATCTCGTGGCCGACGTCGCCGTTCACCACAAAGTCGGTCCAGACCACATCGCCGATCGTGCCGGCGGCCGGGCTGATGCCGGCGATGCCGTTGAACAGCCAATAGCTTTTGGAGAAGTCGAACTGAGGATCGAGACCAAGCGCGGTAATGTTGACCGCCGGATGAAGGCTGTTGGGCCCGACCTTCATGGCTAGGATCGATCCGTCGGCGCTGAGATAGGCTGGGTTGAAGGCGCCGCGCACCTTGATCACGCGGGTCAGGCGTTCGCGCTCGACCCAATAGCGCAGCTCGCCGGGGCGGTCGCTTTGTCCGCCGCTGTCGCCCCAGACCGAGGGGCTGACCGCCTGGCCCGGCAGTTTGCTGGTCTCGAAATAGCTGATGATCACCACCTTGGGCGCAATCACCGCCGCTCCGGCCGGCGCGGCCGTCAGAAGCAGAGCTAGGCCAAGAGCGAGGCGGGCGACGAGGCTCATCGGGTGGTCTTCAGGCCACGAAATTCCAGCATCGGGCCGATGTCGGGGGCCTTGCCGTAGAAGGCGCGCCACATCTCGCCGTAGTCGAGGGTGTGGCCCCGCGAGAGCACCAGATCGCGGAATCGCTGGCCGTTGGTGCGTGTAAGGCCGCCGTGGGTCTGGAACCAGGAGAAGGCGTTGTCGGCTAGCATCTGGGTCCACAGATAGGCGTAGTAGCCCGAGGCGTAGCCGCCGCCCCAGATGTGGCGGAAGTAACTGGTGCGGTAGCGAGGTGGGACATTGGGAAAGTCGACCCCGGCCCGCTTCAGGGCCTCGGTTTCGAAGGCGCTGACGTCCTTGATCACGGCCCCCTTGGCCAGGGTGTGCCACTGGATGTCGAGCTGGGCGGCGGCTTCGAGCTCGCCCATCTCGTAGCCCTTGTTGAAGGTCGCGGCCTTCTTGATCTTGTCGACGAGGGCTTGGGGCATGGGAGCCTTGGTCTGATAATGAATCGCGTAGTGGCGCAGCACCGCGGGCTCCAGCGCCCAGTATTCGTTGAATTGCGAGGGGAATTCGACCACGTCGCGGGCGACGCTGGTGCCCGACAGGGTCGGGTAGGTCTGATCCGAGAACAGGCCGTGCAGGGCGTGACCGAACTCGTGGAACATGGTCGTGACGTCGTCGAAGCTGATCAGGGCCGGCTGGCCGGGACCCGGCTTGGTCAGGTTGGCGACATTGAAGACGACGGGCTTGGTGCCCAGCAGCTTCGACTGGCCGACGAACTGGGACATCCAGGCCCCGCCCGATTTATTGTCGCGCTTGAAGTAGTCGAAATACATCAGGCCCAGCGTCTTGCCGTCCTTGTCGAACACCTCATAGACGCTGACGTCCGGGTGATAGACGGGGATGTCGGCGCGCGGCTTGAAGCTGACGCCGTAGAGCTGACCGGCGGCGTAGAGGACGCCGTTCTGCAGCACGTTGTTCAGCTCGAAATAGGGCTTCACCTCGTCCTGGTCGAGGTCGTAGCGGGCCTTGCGGACAGCTTCAGAATACATCTGCCAGTCCCAGGGCTCGAGCTTGAAGCCGGCCCCGGCCTTGTCGATCACCGCCTGGATGTCCTTGGCCTCCTCCTCGGCGCGGGCGCGGGTCGGCGGCGCGAGCGCGCGCATGAAGGTCTCGACGGCCTGGGGCGTCTTGGCCATCTGATCTTCCAGCACGTAGTCGGCGTAGGTCTTGTAGCCCATTAGGACCGCCTTTTCGGCGCGCAGGGCGGCGAGCTTCAGAACGGTCTCGCGGGTGTCGTTGGCGTCGCCCTTCTCGGCGCGGCTCCAGGACTGTTCATAGAGGCTCTTGCGCACGGCGCGGTCGGTCAGAGAGCCGAGCAAGGGCTGCTGGGTGGTGTTCTGCAGCGGCAAAACCCAGCGGTCCTTCAGCCCGCGCGCGGTCGCGGCCTCCGCGGCGGCGGCGATGTCGCCGGCGTCCAGCCCCGCCAGCTTGGCCTTGTCGTCGATGACCAGGCCGCCGTCCTTGGTGGCGGCCAGCAGCTTCTGCTCGAAGGCGGTGGAGAGGGAGGACAGCTCCTTGTTGATGTCCTTCAGCCGCGTCTGATCGGCGGGCCCCAGCTTGGCGCCGGCGCGAATGAACTGGTCGTGGACCACTTCGATCAGCTTTCGGCCCTCTGGTCCGAGGCCGAGCTTGGCGCGGCGGTCATAGAGGCTCTGGACGCGCTTGAAGAGCTTGGGGTTCAGATAGATGGCGTCGATGTGAGCCGCCATCTTGGGAGCCATGTCGGCCTCGACCTTTTGCAGCAGGTCGTTCGTATTGGCCTGGGTCAGGGCGTAAAAGACGCTGCCGGCCCGGTCCAGCATTCGGCCCGAACGCTCCATGGCCACGATGGTGTTCTGGAAGGTGGGCGCGGCCTTGTTGCTGGCGATGGCGGCGATCTCAGTCGCCTGGATGCGCATGCCTTCTTCGAGCGCGGGTTGGAAATCGGCGTCCTTGATCTTGTCGAATTGCGGCGCCTGGTAAGGCAGGGGGCTGCGCTGGGCGAGCACGCCGGCCGGGGCGGCGAAGGCCTGGGAGGAAACAGCCATGCCCAGCAGGACCGCCGGCAAGGCCAGCCGCTGAATATCACCGATCATCGATAATGCTCCCAACGCGCCGCTCTTGGGCGGATTGGAGATTTGGCCGCTGAGACGCGCCGGAGTCCAGCGTCCAGGGGACAAGGCCGACGTTGGCTGCGGCTTGGCCTTAACCTGTCTTGTCGGGTTAACCTGACGACAGAGGATTGAAGCCGTGCGGCTGAACATGAAAAAGAGAGAGAAGACGATGGACCAGGATCGCCGCGAACTGCTCAAGCTGGCCGGACTGGGTCTTGGCGCGGGCGCCGTACTGACGGGAGGAGCCTCGGCGCAGGCCGCCCGCCCGGCCGCCGCCGGTCAGCCGCGCCTGCGCGGCATCGACATCACCACGATCGTGACCGACGCCGGGCCCGGTCTTGGGGTGAAGACGCCGAGAGGCGTGCTGGACGTCGCCGGCGTCGAGCGCGATCGCCACCTTGGGCTTCCAATCCGGGCCATCGACGTTATCGAGGGCCGCGGCGACCAGCGGGTGTTGGCGGCGCTGCTCGCAAATGGCGCGGCGGCGGCTCCCGCCAGCCGTCTGATCCCCGAGGCGCGGGTGCGTTTCGGCAACATCGTCGACAAGCCCGGCAAGATCATCTGCGTGGGGCTCAACTACGCGGCCCACGCGGCCGAGGGCGGGACACCCCCGCCCAAGGAGCCCATCCTTTTCAACAAATTCAACACCGCCGTGAACCACCACAACGGGGTCATCGAGATCAGCAAGGAGACCGCGCCGCCCAAATGGGACTATGAGGCCGAGCTGGTGTTGGTGATGGGCAAGGGCGGGCGCAACATCCCCGAGGCCACCGCGCTTGACTGGGTGTTCGGCTACGCCAGCGGCAACGACTTCAGCAACCGCGATCTGCAGTTCCGCTCGGGCCAGTGGATGCTGGGCAAGACGCAGGACGGCTCCGGTCCGTTCGGACCATGGCTGGTCAGCGCCGATCAGGTCGACGTCAACAATCTGCGCATGCGTATGCTGGTCAACGGCGAGGTGCGCCAGGACACCAATACCAAACTGATGATTTTCAACTGCGCCCAGATCATCGCCTATTGCTCCAGGGCCTTCACCCTCGAGCCGGGGGATGTGATCTTCACGGGGACCTGCGAGGGCGTCATCTCCGGCTATCCCCCGGAGAAGCAGGTCTGGCTCAAGCCCGGCGACCGGCTTGTCACCTCCATCGAGAAGATCGGCGACCTGCACGTCACCTTGACCTGAGCTTGACGCGACGCTAAGCGCCGCCCGGCGGTGGCTGGGCGCGAGGGGCGTCGGATGACGTTTCGTCGCGCCTAGCTTGAAAGATAGGCGAGACGTTTTTCAATCGCCTGACCGTACCGGAGATCGGGCAGAATCCTTGGTCGCGCTCGCAGTCGGGTGGCTACCGGTCTCCTGGGCAGCCCTCCATAATGAGCATGCGGGAGCGTCCATTGCAGGCGTGATTCAGTTTCTGCTCCTGAAGCTCTCAGCCACGCTTGAGGCCGTTACACCCGGTCACAAAGTTGACTTTGTACACCTTGGCGGGCCAACTGAGTTGATCGGGATTGCGGTCCCAATAATCAGGGGAGGAATGCGTGTTCAAATCGTTGGTCTATGTGGCCGCAGTCGCTTTCGCCGCCGGCCTTCCGACGGTGAGCAACGCTGCTCCGGCGGCGCGCAACTATGCTGGGATCATCCCCCAGGGCTCGAACATGTTGATGGTCTTCGCCAACCCGGTCGCGGGCAAGGAGGCCGAGTTCGCCGATTGGTACGAGACCCACATGAACGCCATGGCCAAACTGCCGGGGATGGTGCGCATCCAGCGCCTCCAGGCCGTTTCACGCCAGGGCCGTCCGGACGCCGCCTTCGGCTATTCGGTGTTGTATGAATACACTGGCGACGCCAACGAGATGCACCAGCGAATCCAGGCGGCGGTGAAGGACGGCAAGGTGGCGAGCCCTGATCCCCGCTATGTCGCCAAGTATGACTCGATGGTCTATCGCGCGGTGACGCCCGGCGTCGTTTCGAAATAGCAGCGACCCTTCTCCGACCTTTGGGCGAGAGCGGCCGTAAACGCCGCTCTCCGCATAGCAAAAACGGCCCCGGCGCATCCGATCGCCGGGGCCGTCCGCTTTGGGCTCTAAGGGGACTTGGAACTTGTAGCGGATGGTGGCGCGGGAGCGGCCGGTCCGGCGCTAATGAATCTTGGTGTTGACGATGCCGGGGGCGGTGAAGGCTGTTGTGTCGCCCTTGGCCTTGCCCGGCGAGGGCATCAGCCGAACGCTGAGCGGCTTGCTCCATTTGAAGGCGAGCCAGGAGGTATCGCCGATGATGCGGGCGATCTCCTGTTCGCTGACGGCGCCGGCCAGAGGCACCGTATCGACGCCCGCCGCGCAGACCGCCGACCAGGAGAGGATAGAGTCGAGCGTGAAGGTCCCTTCGGCCCAGCGTTTGGCGAGGGGGCCTTCCTCCATCACCGGGATCATCAGGCCTGAATAGCCGGTCCGCTTGACGGGCGTGGCCTGGACCGACCGGGTGATGATCCCCGCCGCGGTCATCGAGCCTGGGCTGCCGATCGGGGCGCCGAGGTAGGCTTCGAAAGCGGTGGCGATGGAGTAGTCGCCGCCCGGCGCCGGGGTGGCGTCGATCCCTTCGTAGGTCCAGCCGGTGGCGGCGGCGACCTTGAGGGCGACGGCCTCGGCCTCCTTGGTGTAGCGCGAGAGTTCCTCGGTCAGGTGGGCCTGGGCCTCGACCGGATCGTGGTACTGGGCGAAGATGCGGTTGACGACATTGGCCGTCTCCATGGCGATGGCGAAATGCTTGCCGGGGCCGGTGTGCCAGGAGCCCGGGAAGTAGGGGCCATAGGGCTTCACCATGGCGGTGGCGGCGAAGAAGAAGTTGCCGTCCCCGTTGGGCGTCTTGGCGGCGATATCCTTGATTAGATGGGCGGTCTCACGCACTGCCCGCCAATGTATGCCCTTTTCGTCGGCGACCACGATGCTGGCGTTGGCGTAGCCCTCGGCGAGGATGGCTGGCAGGAGGGCGAGCGGGGCGGTGTCGTCGTTATCATTTAGCATAGCCGGGCCGATGTTGAGGGCGACGCGGTTGGCCTTGGCCCGGGCGTTGAGGGCCCTCAGCAGGGTGATCGCGTCCTCGTGCTTCATGCCCTTGGTGTATTGCGGGAAGGGCTGGGTGGTGACCCGGCCGTTGGCGCCCGGAAAGCCGGCGTCGTTGAGGGCGGTCTTGGCGCTGGCCAGGAACTTTACCGTCTCGTCTATGCGGGCCGTGTAGTCGTCGGCGGAGACGTTGATGAAGGCCGTGACGGCGCGGATGCGCGGCCGGTCGGTCGCCGCCGTCTGGGCGAGGGCGGGGGCTCCTGTGGACAGGCCGATCAGCAGCCAGAGCCCGGCCGCCCAGTTCAAACTCCGCATCTTCCCTCCAAACCGGTCAGGCCGGATAGCCAGTGCAATAGGATATAGTTTAACAAGTCAACTGAGATTTGATCTTGGCATCGCGATGGCTGTCTAGGCTTTGGAAAAGCGCAGGGCCGCGTCTTGCGCCGCTTTGTGCGCCATGGCCTCCATGCCGACGCGGCCGGACTTGATTTCGCGGACCAGCTCGGGCCCGGCGCGTTCGGGCGTGCCCGCGTCGAACGGCGGTTCGGGAGCATATTCGATCAGGAGCTGGACACGCTTGGCGGTGTGCTCATCGCGCAGCCTGGCGGCGAGGGTGAGGCCGAAGTCCAAGCCGGCGGTGACGGCGGCGCCGGTGATTCTGTTGCGGTCGGTGATGACGCGACCCGGCGTGTAGATGGCGCCCATGATGGGAAGGATGTCGGTGACCGTCCAGTTGCTGGTCGCCTTATAGCCCCGCAGCAGGCCCGCGGCGCCGAGCACCAAAGAGCCAGTGCAGACGGAGGTGACGAACTTGGCGCGGCTGCCGCGGTCGGCAAGGAAGTTCAATACCTCCGGGTCGTTCATGCAGGCGATCGTCCCCATGATCCCGCCGGGGACGAATAGGACGTCCAGATCCTTGGGGCAGTTGACGAAGCTTGTGGTCGAGGCAATCGGCATCAGATCGGCCGCGATGGGCCCGACCTCTTTCCAAACGTAGTGGATCTCGCACTGGCAAATGTTGAGCACGGTGGCCGGGCCGATCAGGTCGAGCAGGACCATACGGGGATGGACCAGCATGGCGACCTTGGGTCGTGGCGCGCCCGGCGGAGGCGCATCGGCGGCGAGCGCTTCCGACCCAGGAAGGCCGGCTCCGCCCAGCGCGGCTCCGAGCGCCAGAAGCTGCATAAGCTTGCGGCGATCGGCATTCAGAATGTCGGACATGGGCTTCCTTTAGGCCCTATTGGTGCGGGCCTTGCCCGCCTTCACGAGGTCATCGCTGAAGCTGGCGATCATGCTCTGAACCAGGGACACGGATTCCGGCCAGGCCTTGTGCGGGCTGCCCGAATCGAAGGGCGGAGCCGGGTCGTACTCGGCCAGGAGCTGGCAAACACGGGCGTTGTCCGGCCCCCGCAGCAGGGCCGCGAGGTGAAGCCCGAAATCGATGCCGGCGGTCACACCGCCGCCGGTGATCCGGTTCCGGTCGACGACATAGCGGGCGTCGACCGGAATGGCGCCTACGGCCGGCAGAACCTTGTCGCGAATGCCCCAGTTGGCGGTGGCGCGATAGCCCTTCAGCAGGCCAGCGGCGCCCAGGAGCAGGGGGCCGGTGCAGACAGCGGTCACGTAGCGCGCCCGCTCGCCCCGGTCGGCCAGGAAGTCGATGAGCTGGTCGTTCTTCATAGCGTCCAGGGTGGGGAAACCGGCGCCGGGCACGAAGAGGATGTCGACCGCTTTGGGCACATCGGCGTAGGTGGCCGTCGGCGACAGGGTGACGCCCTGGCCGCAAGCGACCGGGGCCATGGTCGGGGCGACCAGATGCACCTTAGCGCCCCGCATAGTGCTGAAGAAGTAGTGGGGCCCGATCAGGTCCAGAGCGGTCATGCCGGGATAGAGGACCATGGCGATGTACTCACCACCCGTGACCTTGGTGAAATAGCTGGGGTCGGCGCTGGGGCGCGGCCCGTGCTCGATCCGTTCGGTGACGGAGACGGGAGCGGCCTCGCCCTCGCCCCCAGCCAGGGCGGCGCCCGCCAGCAAGGCCGCCATGGCGATTTCGCGACGAGATAGCTTCATGTCGACCCCCAACCCGCTCTCAGTTTACTTGTATAACTGAGGGGCTCCGGTCATGCCGCGCCAATGTTGCGTCATATAGTGACAATGACGCCGTTGCACACCGCCACTGGCCAGGGCGTAAGGCCTGCGCCGAAGCATGGGCCGCCCAGGCAGGCGCCGTCCTCGACGGCGAAGAGGGCGCCGTGCCAGCTGCATTGGATTACTTCGCCGTCCGCGGCGAGATAGGCGTCGAGCTGCTGAGCGAGCGGCAGGCCCTGATGCGGGCAGCGGTCGACGTAGCCCTTCACCGCGTCTCCCTTTCGGACCACGAAGCCGTGGAACCGCCCGGCCCGCAGCTGCAGCACGAAACCACGGGCGCCGGGGTCGGAGATCAGGTGTAGTTCGCCGAGGGCGACGCCCGGCGGCGTACGGGAGAGACGTTCGGCGGTCACGCCAAGGGGTCCGCGTCCGGTTGCCGGCTGGGGTGGGCGGCGGCGACGGGCTCTAGCGCCATCGCGGCGTCGGCGACGCGCCGGATGTTGGGGTAGGGATCGAACGGGACCTTGAACCGCTCGGCCGAATAGACCTGCGGGACGAGGCAGCAGTCGGCCAGGCTGATGCTGTCGCCGAAAGCGAAGGCCCTCCCGTGGCGGGCGATCAGGGTCTCGAGCGCGTCGAAGCCCTCGACGATCCAGAGGCGGATCCAGGCCTGAATGTCCGCCTCGCCGGCCTTGAACTGCGACTTGAGTTGATTGAGCACCCGGAGGTTGTTCAACGGGTGGATGTCGCAGGTGATCAGGGCCGCCATGGCCCGCACCTGGGCCCGATCCGCCGTCGAGGCCGGCAGAAGCGGCGGCTCCGGATAAGTCTCTTCCAGCCACTCCATGATGGCGCTGCTTTGGGTCAGGATCAGTCCGTCGGCGTCGAGCGTCGGCACCAGGCCCTGCGGCGACAGGGCAAGGTAGGTAGGGTCGCGCTGCTCTTGCCGGCGTAGGTCTCGCGTGACCTGTGAGAAGGTCGCGCCCTTAAGATTTAGAGCGATCCTGACCCGGTAGGCGGCGCTGGATCGCCAGTAGCCGTGCAGGGTGATCATGGCTCGGACTGAGAGGCGAGGATGCGGGCGCGGCATTCGCCGAAGCCGATCGAGGCGGCGCCCGGAGCGCTGGCGCGGGCAACGATGACCACTTCGTCGCCGTCCTCCAGGAAGGCGCGGGTCTCGCCGCTGGGGAGGGTGAGCGGCTGCCTGCCATTGCTGCTGATCTCCAGAAGGCTGCCGAACGCTTCGCGCGTTTTGCCCGACAGGGTGCCGGTGCCGATCAGGTCGCCGGGCTGGAGGTTGCAGCCGCCCGACGCGTGGTGAGTGAAGATCTGGGCCACCGTCCAGTACATGGTGTCGGCGCCGGCGCGGCTGATCACCTGGGGCGCCAAACCCCCGGCTCGCATGCGCGCGGTGGAGATGCTGAGCGCGAGCTCGATCGCCAAAGCGCCGGCGGTCTGATCGCCGGCGTCCGACAGATAGGCCAGGGGCTGCGGATCATCCGCGGTTCGGGGCGGCTGAGGAATCCAGAAGGGCGCCAGGGCCTCGGCCGTCACCACCCAGGGCGATATGGTGGTGTGGAAGTTCTTCCCCAGAAAGGGACCGAGCGGCTGGTACTCCCAGGCCTGGATGTCGCGCGCCGACCAGTCGTTGAGGATGCAGGCGCCGGCGAAATGGTCCAGCGCCTTGTCGATGGGAATGGCCTGGCCCAGGGCGTTGCCCGGCCCGACCCACAGGCCGAGCTCCAATTCATAGTCGAGCTTGCCGCTGGGGGCGAAGACGGGCGGGGCGTCGGGGGCGGGCTTGATTTGCCCGCGCGGGCGGACGACCGGCTCACCCGATGGGCGCACCGACGAGGCGCGGCCGTGGTAGCCGATCGGCACGTATTTGTCGTTCGGCATCAAGGGCGGGTCCGGCCGGAACAGACGGCCGACGTTCACCGCGTGGTTTATGCCCACGTAGAAGTCGGTGTAGTCGCCGATGCTGGCGGGGTTCCGCAGGCGGCATCCCTTCGCCTCGACCAGCATTGGCCGGACCAGGATCTCGTGCGCCCGATCGGTCAGCAGACGGGAGACGTCGGCGCGAAGCGCCCGCCTCTCGGTCGCCGGCAAGGCCAATAGGGCGTTCAGCCGCGGCTCGCGGGCCGCCAACTGAACGGAGGCCGGGAGAAGGCCGGCCGTGGCGGCGGCGCGCAGATCCAGAATGGAGTCGCCGATGGCGACGCCGATGCGGGCGTCCTCACCCGGTGGTTCGAATACGCCGAGCGGCAGGTTCTGGATCGGGAAGTCTCGGTGGTCGTCGGCGGACGCGACCCAGCTCTTGAGGTCGGGGGCGTGGGTCGAATCTAGAGATTTCATACTGGGAGCTGGGCCTTGGTGAAGCCGCTCCAGCAGTCGTCGTAGTCGGACTGCAGATGCGAACTTTCGAGAGCAAAACGGGTGGGCTGCAAGGGGCGGCGGCCTTCGAACATGAAGGCCATGGTGCCGTCGATCTTATGGGGCGGGTTCTGGGCCTGGATGGCGATCTCGTAGGTCGATCGATCCGGGCCGTGATGGCTAATGCAATTGTGCAGCGAGGCGCCTCCCGGCACGAAACCGCCGAGCTTCGCGTCATAGGCGCCGGTGATGAGCCCCATGAACTCGCTCATGATGTTGCGGTGGAACCAGGGCGGCCGGAAGGTGTGCTCGGCCACCATCCAGCGCGGCGGGAAGATGACGAAATCGCAGTTGGCCGTGCCCGGGGTGTCGGTGGGCGAGGTCAGGACGGTGAAGATGGAGGGATCGGGGTGGTCGAAGCTGACCGTCCCGATCGTGTTGAAATTGGCGAGGTCGTATTTGTAGGGCGCGAAATTGCCGTGCCAAGCGACCACGTCGAGCGGCGACCAGGCGAGCTCGGTGCTCCACATTCGTCCCTGGTACTTCTGCACCCATTGGGTCGGGGTCTCGACGTCCTCGTACCAGGCGCAAGGCGTGAGGAAGTCGCGCGGATTGGCCAGACCGTTGGAGCCGATGGGGCCAAGCTCGGGGAGGCGGAACAGGGCGCCGTAGTTCTCGCAGACATAGCCGCGCGACGGGCCGGCGACACCGACCCGGAACTTCACCCCGCGCGGCACGACGGCGATCTCGCCGGGGGAGACGGAAAGGCGGCCAAGCTCGGTGTCGATGGCGAGCGCGCCCTCTTGCGGCAGGATCAGCAGCTCGCCGTCGGCGTTGGAGAACACCTTTCCGGTCATCGGGATGTCGGCGCGGTAGAGGTGCACGCCCATGCCGGAGGCGTCGGCCGGCGCGCCGCTGCCGGCGTAGGTGGCCAGGCCATCGACGAAGTCGGTCGGCTTTTCGGAGGGGGGCAGGGGGTCCCACCGGAGGCGGTTCGGCCCGGCCTCGGCCTCATCGAACGGCCCCGAGCGGATCAGAGGGGCGCCCCCGTAGGGCCCAAAGCGCGGGTGGCCCACGGTCGGCCGCAGGCGATAGAGCCAGGAGCGACGGTTCTCTCCGCGCGGGGCGGTGAAGGCGGCGCCGGAAATCTGTTCGGCGTAAAGCCCGTATGGCACGCGCTGGGGCGAGTTCTGGCCCGTAGGCAGGGCTCCAGCGACCGCTTCGGAAGCGAAGTCGTTGGCGAAACCGGAAAGGTAGTCTTGCACCATGATTAGGCGTCCACCGTGATCACGCCGCGCCGGATCTGGTCGAGTTCGATCGACTCGAACAGGGCCTGGAAGTTGCCGTTGCCAAAACCCTGGTTGCCCTTGCGCTGGATGATTTCGAAGAAGATCGGGCCGAACAGATTGTTGCTGAAAATCTGCAAGAGGACGCCCTCCCGGCTCACATCGCCGTCGATCAGGATGCGGTTCCGACGCAGCCGGTCCAAGTCCTCGCCGTGGCCCGGAACGCGCTCGTCGACCAATTCGTAGTAGGTCTCGATGGTGTCCTGCAGCACTAAGCCCCGAGCGCGCAGCGTCTCGACCGTGCCGTAGATGTCGTCGGTGGTGAAGGCTAGGTGCTGGATGCCCTCGCCATTGTACTCGCGCAGGAACTCCTCGATCTGGCTCTTGTCGTCCTGGCTTTCGTTGAGGGGGATTCGGATCGCGCCGTCGGGGGCGATCATGGCCTGACTGAAGAGGCCCGTGGCCTGGCCCTTGATGTCGAAATACTTCTGCTCGTCGAAGCCGAAGATCTGCCGGTAGAACTCCGACCAGGTCCGCATCTCGCCGCGCCGGACATTGTGGGTCAGGTGGTCGAGCTGGAGGAGGCCGACCCTGTTCGCGGCTGCGGCCTCGGCGGCGCCGGGAATCGGCTCCCAATCCGCGAAGGCTTGGCCCGCGCCGACCAGATAGAGATAGGATCCGCCAATCCCTTCGAGCACCCGTGCGCTCGGCCCGAGCAGCGAACGGGCAGGATCGCCCGCCTTGGCTCCGCGCCGAAGCGCCTCCTTGTAAGCGTATTCGGGCGCAGCGACCTTGAAGGCCATGCCGTTGGCGGAGGGTCCGTGCTGCGCGCGGAAGTCCGCGACCTGCCCCGATGGCTCTTCGTTGACGACGAGGTTGATCCGGCCCTGGGTGTAGAGCGTGGCCGCCTTGGTCGGGTGGCGGGCGGCGCCGGCGAAGCCAAACAGCTCCAAAGTCGTCTTCATCGCGGCTGGATCGGCGCTGGTGAACTCGACGAAGGCGAAGCCGTCCAGGCCCAGCGGGTTGTCGCGATCGTAATTCATGGAAACGGCTCCAGCATGAGGTCTGCGAAGCAGACTATCCACGATGCCCGAGCGCGTCCGTTCAGATGGTGGGTTAATTCCAAGAATTGTGGAATATATGTTTCGACTATTGGCCATATAGCAAATGGTTTGTTCCATGGATGCGCTAGATCGCAACATTGTAATCGCCCTGCAGCGGGAAGGCGGGCTGAGCCACGCCGCCCTGGCCGAGCGGGTTGGGGCCTCCCAGGCCGCGTGCTGGCGCCGGGTGAAAGCCCTGGAAGCGGCGGGTGTCCTGGGCCCGACCGTGCGATTGGTCGAACCGGGCGCGGTGCAACTGACCGTGACGGTGATCTGTCAGGTGCGGTTGAAAAATCATCTGCCTGAGAGCACGCGGCAGTTCGAAAGCTTCGTGTCGACCCAGCCTGAGATCATGGAGTGCTATTCCATGTCGGGGGAGTGGGACTACCTGCTGAGAGTCGTCGCTAAGGATGTCGCCGGCTATGAGACGTTCTTGATGCGGCACCTTTTGCCCCAGCCTTCAGTAGCGACGGCGGCGTCTCATTTCGCCCTGCGCGAGGTGAAATACACTACCGTCCTGCCCATCCCCTAGACGGCTAGACGGCGGCTGCTCTCGGTGCGGCGGAAGCACCACGCGGCGGCGAGGCCGGCGATCACTGCCAGCGGTATGATGCGCATCAGGACGGTCGAGCTGGACAGGCCGCCCGACAGCATCAGACCCACCGCCGCCGGTCCGACCACCGAGCCAGCCCGGCCCGCGGCCACGGCGGCTCCAACGCCCGCCCCCCGTAAGCGGCTGGCGTAGAGTTCGGGGGTGAGGCCATAGAGGACGAAGGCCGAAGTGATCACAAAGGCGCCGGCGAAGAAGGCGAGGGAAAGCATGGCCGCAGGCTGGTCGCCGAACGACGCGAGGCCGAGAAGGCTGGCGGCCATGCCCAGGTAGACCGCGGCGATCATGGTCCGGGGCCGCGAGGTCGCCAGGCCAGCGGCGAAGAGGAGCGTGCCTGTGCAGCCGCCAAGGTTGAACCAGAAGGCCGCAGCCGCCGCGACCTGCGGCGGGTGGCCCTGGCCCGTCACCAGCAGGGGCAACCAGTTGAGAAACAGGTGGAGTAGGAGGAGGGTGCAGAAGAAGGCGAGCCACAGGGCGATGGTCGACCCGGCTCGCTCTCTCGAGAAGAGCTCTTTCCACAAGCTTTGGCCGTCGCTTTCCGCCGCGCTCGTCTCGGTCTTCGGCACGCAGAGCAGAACTAAGGGCGCAAGGAAGATAGGCCCCAGTCCGCCCGCTAGGAAGATCAAGCGCCAGTCGGCGGCGCCGCGCGCGATCTGGGACGCAATCAGGCCGCCGACCGGGGTTCCGACCCAGAGGGCGGTGGCCATTGACCGCTTCCAGCGAAGCGGGGTGGCGTCGGCGGTGATGGCGATCAGGTTAGGCATGGCTCCGCCAAGGCCCAGGCCGGTCAGGAAACGGACGAGCACTAAGGCGGCGGGTGTAGCCGCGACTGTCATAACGAGGGAGAAGACGCCGAAGATGACGATGGAGCCTGCCAGCGCCCAGCGCCGACCGATACGGTCTCCTAGCCAGCCGCCCGGCCCCGCGCCGAAAAAGAGCCCGAGGGGGCCGGCGCTAAACAGCAGGCCGGCCTGAGTCGGCGAGAGCCCGAACTCTTTCACCAGTTTGGGGGCGGCTACGCCCACGGACTGGATGTCGAGGCCTTCGAGTACGGTGGCCAACAGGCAGACGGCGATTGTCGAGATCCACACGCGCAGAGTCGTCCTGTCCTCCGCCATGGGAGCCCCCAATCTGTTGGATTGCTGGTGCGGAGTCGGATCGCCTGGCGGCGCTAGTGGGCTTCGCCGATGACGCGGCCGTCGGCGCCGGCGACCGTCATCAAGCTGCCGCCCGGCTGGCCGTCGCGGAGAGGGCGAATCTTGACCACGATCTTGTCGCCCGGCTTGATCGAGTTGCGCTTCCAGCCCTTGCGGGCCAGACCGTTAGGGCTGGTGCCCTCGATCGACCATTCGATCTGCTTGCCCTGCTGGTTGGGGACATACAGCTGGATCCAGGTGTGTGGATTCTCCCACTGAAATTCCTTCACCGTACCGGTGAGCGTCAGTTCCTTCGTCGCGTCGAACATCGCGAAGGAGTGGTGGGCGAGGGCCAGCCCCGGAGCGGCGGCGACGCCGGCCGCCAAGGCGACGGCGATCGGATTGAGTTTCATGGCGCGTTCCTTCCTGTCCTGGGTCTCTATTCGGGCGCGAGGCCCTAGTCTTCCTGCTTGGGCAAGACGATCTGGGTCTGGCCCTTCTCGTCTATGTAGAAGCGATTGTTGGTGCAGACGTAATCGACGATCTCGTAGTCCTTGATCCGCGAGTAGGTGCGTGTCGATTTGTACGGCGCGGTGAATGCCACCGGGTCGTACATGGTCAGCTCGTCCTCCATCTTGTCCGGGCTGAGCAGGCGGATGCGCTCAACGATCCGCATCTTGTCGCTGCGGGGCACGCCCGTGCTCTGTATCGGCGTTTCGCCTCGGATGTTGACGGTCTCGACGACCAGAGTGTTCCCCTCCCAGTGGCCGGTCGAGTGGCCGTTGAACAGGAGCCCGGCTTCCTCCGGGTCCGGGTGCTTTCGGCCGTCCAGATAAATGCGGCGAGCCTGATTGAGGTATTCGGTCAGGAGGGTGACCTGCTTATCCTGGATGATCCATTCGAACGGGTAGGGAGTGATCATCAGGCGCGGCATGCCGGGCGGCGAGCAGTTGGTCGTGGGATCGTTGACGGCTATTCCCTGGGCCGCGAGATCTTGAATCGCCTTATACTTAGCGGCGAACTCAGGCGTGAAGGGCGGCGGGTTGATCGCGTCGTTGTGACCAGGCGTGTTTCCGCTGGCGGCGCCCTTGGTCGGATCCGTGAAAAGCACGCCCTGGTCCTGCTCCCAAATGCCGGAAAAGTCGCGGCTGGCGGGCGTGGGCGCCGCGCTCGTGGAAGGGGCCGATCCCAACGCCAGCCCGGCGAGGACGGTGGACATCAGGATTGAGCGGAATGCTCGCATTGGCGTCGCCTTTGATTGGGGCCAGCGGCCCAGGAAGCGGCCAAGCGGCCGCTCGAAAGTTGGGTTAGTTGGCGTTGGACGGGTTCTGCCCAAGCTGGTTATTGGTCTTTTTGCGAACGTCGTCGATGAACTCGGGCGTGACCGGCGCGGCGCCGTTGCCCCAGCTCATCCGGATATGGCTGACAATGGCCGCCAGCTGCTCGTCGGCAAGGTCGTTCTTGAACGAGGGCATGCCGTTACGCCCGGCCAGGATGGTCCGGGTCAGCTCGGTCGGGTCGCCCTTCACGAACGGATTGCTGGCGAGGGCCGGGAAGATTCCCTGAATGCCGGCGCCCTCGGGCTGGTGGCAGGCCGAGCAGTTGTCGATGAAGGTCTGGCGCGGCTCGGCCGGCGCGGCGCCGCCGACAGCGGGCGCCAGCAGCGCCAGTCCCAGCACAACGGGGATGGCGGCGGCCTTGATCATGCCTGCTGCACGCGGGCATGCAGCTTGGCGATCTGTTGCCATGCCGACTCGATGGCCCCGGCCTGCCAGCCGCCCAAATAGGAGAGGTGTTCGCCCGAGAGGTAGATGCGCCCATCGGGTTCGCACAGGACAGGGTAGGCGTCCCGGCGCCCTTCCTCAGACCAGCTGGCCCAGCCGCCGAGGTTGTAGCGGTCGAGGTGCCAGGACTTGCTGACGCCGGTCTCGAACTCCTGGGTGTATTCCGGGAAGATTTCCGTGCCCGCCTCGAGCGCGAACTTGATGCGGTCGGCCGGCGAAAGGGCGCTGACTCGGGCGGCGTCGGCGGGATTGACGGTGTAGTAGCCGAGGATGACGCCCTTCTTTCCGTACCAGCCGGTCGAGGGCAGGGAGATGTAGTTGACCCCAGGCTTGTCGGTCCAGACGTGGCCGCCGAAGATTTCGTGCTTGGTCTCCCAGAAGCGCGACTTCA